>CAYTUA010000330.1:0-6059 GCA_964440855.1 uncultured Lentimicrobiaceae bacterium | reverse complement strand
TGATTGCTTTAGTATTGCAGGCATTCTCGCCGTTGAAGCCCTTGGCCTTGCAGCACCCGGCAAAGGTGCGGAATATGTTGCTGAAGGAAATACCGCCCGTAACGGTAAAATGCCAATGAACACCACAGGTGGATTGATTGGCTGGGGCCATCCAACGGGAGGAACAGGTGTGCACCAGGCCGTTACCATATGGCAACAGCTTACAGGAAAAGCCGGCGATGCACAAATCACCATATCCGATGACCGGCCTTACGGACTGACCATCAATATGGGTGGCGATGACGTAACCGTAGTGGCTATTGTTTATAAGCGCGGTTAAGACCTGACAGGTTTTAGACCTAACAGGTTTCAGACCTAACAGGTTTCCAAAACCTGTTAGTTCTTATTTTGAAACCTGTTAGGTCTTTTTAAAAAATTCATCCACCAACTGTTCAACAATCTCCTTCAACGGCCTGATTTTGTTTACATATTCAATAGAAGGCCCCGCGCACCAAACTGTTTGGTATGTAGCTGCAAAGGCTGATTTTTCTACTTTCTTCATGCCGCGATAAGCAATCAACATTTTGATGTATTTGCGCAACCACCTGTGTTTTTTCATCAGGCGTTCAAGCAGGCTTGCCTTGGTGCCAATTTGCTGCACATATGGGGTATTGATCACAGTGAGCGGACTCCCTGAAAGCTTGCTGCTGAGCACGATGTCTTTTGCGCCGTATTCGACCAGGGCCTGCTTGTATTCCTTTGATACCGGAGCTTCTGTCGAGGCGATAAAAACTGTACCCACCGAAACCCCCACAGCACCCAAATCCAACAGCTCTCTAATATGGGAACCTTTTCCAACGCCACCAGCACCAATTACGGGGATATTGCAATGTTTTACCAGTTTGGGTATAAGCACCTTGTTTGGCCAGGGCCCACAGTGTCCCCCGGCTTCACGGCCCACGGCAATGAGGGCATCGGCACCTAAGGCTTCCACTTTTTTTGCGTACTCCAGATTTACAACATCACAAAACACTTTGATGCCAAGAGGTTTGCACCGCTTAATAACCGCTTCCGGGCTGCCCAACGAAGTGATGATATAATCTACCCGCAGTTCGCAAAGGGTATCGAGCTGTTTTTTGTAACTGGGGTTCGACTTGTTCACGATCAGGTTGAAGCCAAATGGCTTATCCGTTTGTTGACGAATCTCGCGGATGGCTTCGCGCAAAGCATTATCAGTGCGGTAATTCAGCGCAGGAATGGCTGCGGTAACACCCGCTTCCAAAGCTGCTACGACCATACTGCTATTCGAAATCAAAAACATGGGCGCTACCAGTAAGGGGAATTCTATTCCCAACATCTTGGTGAATCCGGTTTCAAATTGCGGTTTCATAATTTATTTTTGTTATTAGTCAATTTTTTTTACCCCTCGCTTTTGCTTTTGCACCAAGGCTTCCCGACAGTTTTCACACTGCTGTGAATAAAAAACAATGTTATTTTTTCACAGCAAACGATTGCATAAAAGTAAACTTTTGTTTTATATTTGCAATGCGTGCATAACACATTCATTTATGAAAATACAAGAAACGGTTGATTTTCAGATTAGAGGAACTTTATTTGCCATGCGGCGGATGTACAATTTGCTTGCTGCAGAAAACGGGACCACCCAAGGGGTAGCTTATGTGCTGATCAATGTGCCCAAAGAAGGGGTGGCCGCCACCCGCATTGCACCCATGATGGGTATGGGCCCCACCAGCCTTTCGCGCTTGCTTAAAACCATGGAAGATGATGGATTAATCTATCGCCGCAAGGATGAAATGGATAAGCGTGTGGTATTTATTCACCTGACTGAAACAGGAGTGAAACTCCGTAAAAAAGTTAGGCAGGTTGTCCTCGATTTTAATAAAAGGGTGATGCCGCAACTGACAACTGACGATATCAACAGCTTTGTAAAAGTGTGCAGCCTGATCCGTTCAGAGGTCTGCCACGAAATAGCACGCTTTGGCAATCACGATTGTGCAGAAGAATCAAACACTATATAAATCAATTTATATGATACGACGAATCAACAAAGTGGCGGTGCTGGGCTCAGGGGTTATGGGCTCGGGCATTGCCTGTCATTTTGCCAATATCGGGCTGCAAGTGCTGCTCATCGATATTGTGCCCCGCGAACTGAGCGATGACGAAATAGCCAAAGGGCTCAGTCTTGACGACAAAGTGGTACGCAACCGCATCGTCAATACGGCATTGGCGGCAGCCCTCAAGTCAAAGCCATCGCCCATCTATAAGCAAAGCTTTGCCAGCAGGATTAAAACCGGAAATTTTGAGGACGACTTGCACAAAATAAAGGATTGCGACTGGATCATCGAAGTGGTGGTTGAGCGCCTCGACATCAAGCAGCAGGTATTTGAAAAGGTGGACAAATTCCGCAAAGCAGGCACCCTGGTCACCACCAATACATCCGGCATCTCTGTTGAGAAAATGATCGAAGGAAGGAGCGAAGATTTTCAACAGCATTTCTGTGGCACCCACTTCTTCAACCCGCCGCGCTACCTGCAGTTGTTCGAGATTATCCCCACCAGCCAAACCAAACAGGAAGTGCTGGATTTCCTGGCTGATTATGCTGCCCGGTTCCTTGGCAAAACAACGGTGTTGGCCAAAGACACCCCTGCCTTTATTGCCAACCGCATCGGCACCTTTTCCATTATGGAATTGTTCAACAATGTACAAAACTTTGGCTTGACCATTCCCGAAATTGACAAACTCACCGGCCCCATCATCGGGCGGGCCAAATCGGCCACCTTCCGCACAGCCGATATTGTTGGCCTCGACACACTGGTGCATGTGGCCAAAAACATTCAGGAATCAACACAGGATGAAGCCAATGAAGCTTTTGTCATTCCTGACTACCTGAATAAAATGCTCGAAAACAACTGGCTGGGCGAAAAAACCAAACAAGGATTTTTCAAAAAGGTAGTTGAAGATGGCCAAAAGAAATTCCTTTCGCTCAGTTTTGATAAGCTGGAATATGAGGAAGCGCCTAAACCAAAACTGGCTGTTTTTGAACAAACCAAAGGCATTGATGACCCCGCAAAACGTCTGCCCATTCTGATGGCCGAAACGGGTAAAGAAGGTGCGTTCTACAGAAGTTCCTTCTATAGCCTGTTCCAGTTTGTTTCCAGCCGCATTCCGGAAATTTCCGACGAAATATACAAAGTGGACGATGCCCTCAATGCCGGCTTTGGCTGGAAACTGGGCCCCTTCCAAAGCTGGGATGCCGTGGGTGTGGAACCAACGGTGAAAGCCATGGAGGAAGCTGGTAAAAAACCGGCAGCATGGGTTTACGAAATGCTCGATGCGGGCATCAGCAGCTTTTATAAAATTGAAGCCGGTCGCAAATATTACTATGACTTACATTCAAAATCCTACAAACTCATTCCGGGGCAGGAAGCAACCCTTTCATTATCCGTATTGCGCAGTTCTGCTGTGTTGTGGGAAAACAACGACACCACCATTTTCGACCTGGGCGATGGGGTGTTGAATATTGAATTCCATACCAAGATGAACACCATTGGGCAAGGCGTGCTCGAAGGCCTGAACAAAGCGCTCGATATGGCCGAAGCCGATTACAAAGCCCTGATTGTATCCAACGAAGGCGAACATTTTTCGGCAGGGGCCAATGTGGGCATGATTTATATGCTCGCCATCGAGCAGGAATGGGAAGAACTGGACATGGCGGTGCAATGGTTCCAGAAAACCACTATGCGCCTGCGCTATTCGTCTATCCCCGTGATTGCCGCCCCCCATGGCATGGCATTGGGCGGTGGCTGCGAAGTGTGCATGCATGCCGATAAGGTGATTGCCCACGCCGAAACCTATATGGGTTTGGTGGAATTTGGCGTTGGCCTGATTCCGGGAGGTGGCGGTACCAAAGAGTTTGCGCTGCGCCTTTCGGACGAACTCAAAGAAGGGGATGTACGCACCAATGCCTTCCTGCAGCGCTACCTCAGCATTGGTCAGGCAAAAGTTTCCACTTCTGCTTATGAGGCCTTTGACTTGGGTTATCTGCGCAATGGCATTGATGAAGTAATCGTAAGCCGCGCACATCAATTGGCCTATGCCAAAAAAGTGGCCCTGCATATGGTTGAAAAAGGCTATACCCAGCCTGTGCCACGCACCGATATAAAAGTGCTGGGCCGCGAAGCTTTGGGCTTGGTTTATGTGGGTGCCGATGGCTTTACCACGGCCAATTATATGAGCGAACACGACAAGCTGATAGCCGAAAAACTGGGCTTTGTGCTGGCCGGTGGCGACATCAGCCAGGCGATGACCGAAGTGTCGGAGCAATATTTGCTCAATACCGAACGGCGCGCTTTTCTGGAGTTGTGCACCCAGCGCAAAACCCTTGAGCGCATACAAAGCCTGATTACATCCGGTAAAATTCTCAGAAATTAGAAACAAAAAAAGAAATTAACTTATGAATGCTTATATTGTAGGTGGTTACCGCTCGGCTATCGGAAAAGCCCCACGTGGCAGTCTGCGCTTCACCAGGCCCGATGATATTGCCGTTGCCGTTATCCAAAAATTAATGGCCGACTTTCCGCAAATTGACCAATCGCTGGTTGACGATGTAGTGGTTGGCAACGCTTTTCCCGAAGCCGAAACAGGCTTTAATATGGGTCGCTTGCTCTCGCTTATGTCCATGAGCACCATCGATGTACCGGGTTCCACCATCAACCGCTATTGCGCTTCGGGACTGGAATCAATCGCCATTGCAACCGCAAAAATAAAGGCAGGCATGGCCGATATGATAGTTGCCGGAGGGGCCGAAACCATGTCGATGATTTCGATGGGTGGCTGGCGGCAAGTGCCCAATCCCGACGTGGCCATGCAACATCCCAAATGGTATCTCAGCATGGGACTTACTTCTGAAATGGTTGCCAAAGAATATGAAATCAGCCGCGAGGAACAGGATGCTTTTGCCCTCAAATCAATGGAAAAGGCTGTGGCAGCCATTGATGCCGGTAAGTTCAGGGACGAAATTGTTCCCATTAAGGTAAAAGAGAAATTTGTAAAAAACGACAAGCTCGAATACCGCGAGCTGGATTTTGATACCGACGAAGGCCCTCGCCGCGATACCAATTTGCAGGCCTTGTCAAAACTAAAGCCGGCTTTTGCTGCCAATGGCACTTCCACAGCCGGAAACTCCTCCCAGATGTCGGATGGGGCTGCCTTTGTGCTGGTGGTTTCGGAAAAAATGCTCAAACAATACAATTTAAAACCCATTGCCCGGCTGGTTGATTACCAGGTAGCCGGTGTGGAACCTTATAAAATGGGCATCGGGCCTATAGCGGCCATTCCAAAAGTACTGAAGCACAGCGGTATGAAGTTGGACGACATAGACCTGATCGAATTGAACGAAGCCTTCGCATCACAAAGCATAGCTGTTATCCGCAAACTGGGCCTGGATGACGAAAAGGTGAATGTGAACGGCGGAGCCATTGCCCTCGGCCACCCATTAGGTGCTACAGGAGCCAAGTTGACGGTGCAAATACTGCACGAACTGAAGCGCCGAAAGCAAAAATATGGCATGGTCACCATGTGCATTGGAACCGGACAAGGGGCAGCAGGCATTTTTGAACTGCTGGATTGAAAAGAATGACGTAAAAAACCTTGGTGTTCTTTGTGTCCCTGCCTGGCTCGGCAGACAGGTTTGTGGGAAAATACCAAACAGAAACAATAAAACTAAATACCAATTAAACAAATGGAAGAAAAAACGATGTTAAAAGGAGGTGAATTTCTGGTAAAGGAAACCACGGCAGCGGATGTGTTCATCCCGGAAGAATTCACCGAAGAGCAACGCATGATGGCGCAAAGCTGTCGCGAATTTACCGAAACACAGGTGAACCCCCAAATGGATCAGCTGGAGAAACACGACCGCGAACTGCTTTCCAAGCTGCTCAAGGAAGCCGGCCAACTGGGCTTGCTCGGTATTGCCGTGCCGGAAGAATACGATGGCTTCGGTCAAAACTTTGTTACCTCCATGCTCACGACCGAGGAAATGGGCAGAGGCTTCAGTTTTG
>CAYTUA010000329.1:0-4822 GCA_964440855.1 uncultured Lentimicrobiaceae bacterium | reverse complement strand
CAGCTCAAAAGATTGGCCAAGCCTTGTTTCCAATGTTTTCTGCAGTTTTTCGTCCACCGTTTCCCGCATTTTTTCCAGTTTTAGTTCGGTGGAAGTTATCAATTCACCTTGTTTCTTTTCCATATCCAGAAACTTCTGCTTCTGCAAGTCGTTAAATTCTTTTACGTTGGCCGTGAAACTGTCCTGGAATGCCTTGAGGGAGCGCTCAAGGGCTTCGCGGTTGTCCTTGTTGATGCGGTCATTTTTGTCCAAAAGGGAATTCATACGCTCCTCAATAGTTTTATTGAGTGCCCCAATGGCTTTTTGGTTCTGCTCGCTGATGCTGTTGAGCTGTTCCTGCTGGCTTCTCGAAATTTCGCGCAAGGTTTCCAGAAAGTTTTGTTGAAACTTTGTGAGGTTGTTGCCCAGCTCCTCGCGGTTTTGCCTGAAATCCTCCCTTACGAGGGTTTCAAATCGTTCAAGGTTTTTCTCCAAAAAGTCGAGCTTTTGCAGCACGGGAGCCTGCCCTGCGTCTGCAGACTGCTGCTTTCTGAGTTGGAGAAAAAAGGCAATTTGCAATAAAACTGCTACGATCAATACGGATAGCATAGCGACTTCCATGGAAATGTATTGTTATGGGTTGGTGCGCAAATTTCTGAAAAAATGCTGAAAAAAGCAAGCTATCTGGTATCTGTACTAAAATTTAAAAGTCGCTTTATGACGATTCGCGTGTTTGTATTCCAAACAGTCTTACTAATTTTGCAGTCAAAATCAATTTTAATAAAATACACTATGGGCAGAGCATTTGAATACCGCAGGGCGGCAAAAGAAAAACGATGGGATAAAATGTCGAAGGTATTTCCCAAGCTGGGCAAACTGATTACGATAGCAGCCAGGGAGGGAGGCCCCGACCCCGAAATGAATGCCCGCTTGCGCAACGCCATTCAAAATGCCAAGGCGGAAAATATGCCCAAGGAAAACATCGAAAATGCCATCAAAAGGGCATCTGGCAAGGATGCTGAAACCATGGTGGAGGTGTTTTACGAGGGCAAAGGGCCTCATGGTGTGCTGGTTTATGTGGAATGCGCCACCGACAACACCACCCGCACCGTAGCCAACGTTAAGTCATACTTTAATAAGGTAGGGGGCAGTTTTGTCCCGAGCGGCTCGTTGGAATTTATGTTTTCACGCAAGGCAGTTTTTGAGTGCAAGATGAAAGAAGGCCTTGATATTGAAGAGATTGAATTGGAATTGATCGATGCCGGCCTGGAAGAAATTGAAGTGCATGATGAAATGCTTTATGCCTACGCAGATTATACCCATTTTGGGCAACTTCACGAAGCACTTGAATCGCAGGGTATTGAGATAGAAAAATCGGGTTTGCAACGTTTTCCCAATTCACCGGTCGTTTTTACAGAAGACCAAAAAGCCGATATTGAGAAGTTGATCGATAAGATTGAGGAAGATGATGATGTGCAGGCAGTTTATACCAATATGGCTTGAAGTGAATAAATATCGGTTGCTTTGTTTGGCCTGATTTAACCTGTAGATTGCTTTTGAGTTGGATAATTTTATAATTTCGATGCGCACTATTAGAGGGTGAATAAGCGACTTCAGATATCTTTTTTTCTTTTGACATAATTCCTAATCTGTGAAAAAACATTTACTCTTTTTATTGTTTCTGTCAATTGGGTTTTCTGTATTTTCTACTGAGCAAGAAGAAGATATATTATATTTTGATGGATTAAAGCTAAAGGTTGATGTAGGATGGGGACATCCCTCCCCTTTACAAAAATATTATTACCAAAATCAAATTAAGTATCCATTCTGGATGAGCTCAACAGCAAATTACAGAGGCCATATAGCTATTTGGCAAATAAAATCGGATTCATTAATTTTAAATGAAATATTGCGTTGGGAACATCCTGAAGATATTGATCTTAATAGCCCACCTCCACTCCCTAAATTAAGAAAATATGCACCCGCTGATTTTTCTATTGACCCTTCTGAAAATTGTATTCAAAGAGGGTCCGAGGTTTTTGCCGATTGGTTTAGTGGTGTTCTGAAAGCCTCACACATAGTAACCTCTGATGATTCAATTAATGTTACATATTATTTTTTTCATATAGAGCATGGTATAATACATGAACTGCAGATAATAGACATGAATGAATACGATTTGTTATATTCTGACCAATTCTCATCAAGTCATGCTGATTCGAGTCTGATAGAAAAATTCAAAATGCTTATTCGATTCCAGAATTATATAACCTATTATTACAGATTACCTGGTGTTGATACCATACTTATTAACAACGAACATTTGAGGCTTAGATCTGACTGGCAAAAACTTAGTCCGTTATATGTTTACTTCGAAAATGATCATCTGGAATGGCCTTTTAATTGGAATAATTTAAAAAAATCTGGTGCACCCGGGTGCAAATGGGTCATTATGAATGATTCTTTGTATTTAACAGAAGTTGCTCTTTTTCATGGGCTTGAATTTTCTCAAGCAGACAAATCTCAGGTTGATTGGCAGGAATTACTGGGTGTTAGCGAAATCACTAATAAGTTTTTTGCTGAAAAAGTAAATGGGGTATTTATGATTCAGCAATTGGTGATTGAAGAAGATGACTTTGATTATTCAATTCCTATAGAAAAGATTGAAAATCTGAAATTAATAAGGATTGAGGATGGTATTATGGTTGAAATCTGTGAACTTCCACAAAAAGGCATGATTGACAGTGAAATACAAGCAATTGATATTCCCATCGTTCAGGAGTTTTACAAAGGATATTGATAGTGACCTGTTTAAAATCCTCAGTATTTTCCAAATTCGTTTATTGATTATACTTAGGGGCAAAAGGCGAATTATACATTGATCGTGATTAATTACGATGATGTGCAGGCTGTTTATACCAATATGGCTTAGTACGTTGCCTTGTTGAGGCTTATTAAACCATTTAAATCGCCAAGGTAAAAGTAAATTTATAGCCTAAATTTTCTCTGAAAACAGCACGGCTGTATGGGCCGTAACGGTAAAACAGACCCAGCCCCAAACTACCTGCAGGCGGCAGGCGCAGCAGATTATTCAGCAAGATACCACTTTCATAAAAACCCTTTTCCATGGTGTTAAAGTCGATGCCGTGATGGAGTGCCGGTTTTTTCAGGCTTCCGAAGCTAAGGTGAGTGGCCAGGGCCAATTCGGGTTGAAACTTACCCTTGCTGAAAAGAAGGTTTCCGAAATTGTGTGTCAGAAAAATTGCTGCATAGCGGTCGGACAGGAATTCGTTGATACGCATGGTGGCAAAACTATGGGGTGCATACAGCCCCAAACTGCTCCAACTTGCCGAACTGTTGTACAAGGCCATAAAAGGCACCTCCCCCTGAATCAAACCGGCTTGCAACCGAACGGAAGTTTCGCCTAAGTATTTGGTGTAAAATGATTGATCCAGACGAAAATCAAAGCGGTTGAATGCATGATCTCCATGGAAGAGATTGCCTAATCCCCTGGAGTACTTAAGCCACACAATGGGATAGTCTGTCCCCATCGACATAACGCCTTTTTCTGTTTTGATAAACTGTTCCCTGTAGGCAAACCGGGTGGCAATCTGGATGGTGGTGAAATCGAAACGGCCTTTCTGTGGCATAAGATCCGGCTTTTCAGGACCAAAAAAATATGGGGCAAAACTGTTTCTTTTCAGGTTTGAAAAACCCAAATACCAACTGAAATGTCTTGACCTTGCTGTATTGAGCCATATCTCAATGCCTTGGTTGAGCACCATGCGGTTTACATAAAAATGTTTGTAACCTTCAGGGGTCCATATCGTTTCTTTATCGTCGGGAAAATTAACCCGCCCCGCTTCCTCTGCTTTTTTGTAATAATTGATACTGACATTGGTCAGGCCAATGGGGTCCAGTTTGAGTGAAGCGCCGATGCCATATTTATTGGTTTTGTCCCTGAAACCATAGCCCCAGAAGCCATTGAATGAAAACCTTGTGCTTAATTGATGGTTAGTGGTCAAGCCAAGTCCCAGATAATAGCCTTCGTAATTGTTGAATCGAATCATTTTATCCATTTCCAGATCAAAAGGGCCAATTGGTATTTGAGCCGAAAGCAGGCTTTCGAATGTGGCAACCCATCGATCAAAATTCATTTCTTGGCTCAGTGAATCAATATAGCGGTAGGTTTCCAGCTCGCGGGCTGTGATTTGGGCATTTCTATATGTTTCCCAGGCTGCTTCAGTTAGATCGGCAGCTCCGGGCGCCACTTCCACAGTAAATTTATTGAATTGGCTTTTATCCAAATCGGGATTCAATTGTATATCATACAAATAGCTTTTGCCTTTCCCAATAAATGGATAGGTGTATCGCCCGTCGGTTGCATTTATATTGTTGAACAATAAATCGGTATTCAGCTGCACGGGAAACCACTGCTTGTTTTCCAGCTTTTCATAAAGTTGCTGGATTTTAATGCTAAAGCCGGCTTCGGTAAGGTTTGGCTCGGCTATCACATTTTGAATGGCCCACCCATCTGAATGAACCATCATTACTCCTTTTAGCCCATCGAAGTTGGTGTTTTTGAAAGGACGGTAAGAAATGGTAAAAATGGTGTCGTTTTCTTCTACAGGTGTTTCTTCTTCAAGCACAAACAGGTACTTTCGTGTGCTGCCGCCTCTAATAGGGTTGATGTAGTTTTTATCGCCTATCCTGATTTGTTCATCATAAAAACTGGTGGATTGTATTTGCGAAATCAGGAACAGGAAAATTGGGTTACGCACTCCTGAGATACGGGTAGCCAGAACGTTTTCCCGGTTGCGGTCAGGGGCGAAAAACCTACGTT
>CAYTUA010000328.1:0-5186 GCA_964440855.1 uncultured Lentimicrobiaceae bacterium | reverse complement strand
CTAATCAGCAACTTTACATACACGTAAATCAATATAAACACCCAACGCAACCACGAACAAACAATTGCAAACTATGAAAAGACCATTGGTACTGCCGGCTGTTGCACATGATGATACAGCCTTTCAGGAATTGATAGAATTTTTCAACGAAACACTGGGCTTTTGCCCGAACAGTGTAAAGACCATGTATCACCGTCCGCGCATAGCTTATGCATTTATCGAAATGAACAAAGTCGTAATGGAGAATAAGGGGCGGATATCGAGTGCCCTGAAACGCATGGTTGGTTACATCAGCAGCCATGCGGCCGGCTGCCGTTATTGCCAGGCGCATACCATCAGGGCCGCCGAGCGCTATGGGGCCGAAGGGGAGAAAATGGCAAATATCTGGGATTTTAAAACCCATCCGGCTTTTTCCGAAGCGGAGCGGGCTGCGCTGGAGTTTGCCCTGCTAAGTTCGTGCATCCCCAATGGTGTTGACGATGCCATTGCCAACAAACTCAGGCAATACTGGGATGAAGGCGAAATCGTAGAAATTCTTGGCGTTGTGGCACTTTTTGGCTTTTTAAACCGGTGGAACGATTCCATGGGAACTGAACTTGAAGCAGGCGCGCTGGAGTCGGGCGAAAAGCATCTGAAACAAGCCGGCTGGACAAGTGGCAAACACCGTTATTAATCCATAATTGCCAACTAAAAAGTCAACGTAAACACCGTTCCCTCATCCTGTTTTGATTTGAACGAAATGGCGCCTTTGTGCATTTGCATAATCTGCCGCGAAAGACTGAGGCCTATACCTGAGCCTTCTTTTTTGCTGGTAAAGAACGGCATGAAAATTTTGTCCATCAGGTCGGGTTTTATGCCGTGGCCATTGTCGGCAAAATCAATGGTGATGCGGTTGTTCAGGTTGGGTGAAGCTGTAATGACAATTTTGGGCTCGGCCTGGTCTTTAACAGCATCTATTGCATTCAGCAAGAGGTTGATCACCACTTGATCCACCAGGTCGGGGTCGGCCAGCAGTTTCAAATCTTCGGGAAACACCTTGCACACACATTCAATTTTGAGAAATTCTAATTTGGGCCGCAGCAAATCCTGCGCCCGCTCAAACATCTCTTTCACATCAAAATAGCGGAAATTGGGTTTGGGAATACGGGTGAGGTTGCGGTAAATTTCCACAAAATTAAGCAGGCCACGGCTTCTGCTTTCGATGGTGGTCATGGCGCTCAAAATGCTTTCCAGGTCGTCTTCGGTGAGGTTTTGAAAGTTCAGCTTTTCGGTTTCGGGGTCCACCAGCATTTCCTGAATGGTGGCGGCCAGCGAACTGATGGGGGTGATGGAGTTCATGATTTCGTGCGTGAGTACACGGATCAGTTTTTGCCAGCTTTCAATCTCTTTTTCCTCCAGCTCCGAATGGATGTTTTGAATAGAAACCAGCACATATTCTTCGCCCCGCATGCGAAACTCAGTGGCACTGATGGAAAGTTGGATCAGCTCATCTTCCAGAAATACCTTGAGCAGGGTTTTGTCGCCGGCTTTCATTTTCAACAGCAGATCGGGCAACTCTTCCTTTACGGAGGCCAGGTCGTTTATGTCGCGTAAGTGGTTGAGGCGTAGTAATTTTTTGATGGCGTTGTTGAAAACATCCACTTTGCCATCGCGGCGAAAAACAATGATGCCGATGCGCACATGTTGCACCACTGTAAGCAAATAGTTGAAGTGTTCTTCTTTTTCGGCCCTGTTTTTCTTAAATTCATGGATCACCTGATTGAAGGCCTGATTGAGCTCCTCAAAACTGCGGCCATAGCCTTTCTCTGAAAAGGAAGTGGAAAAATCGGCATGGCGGATGCTGTGCATAAACTTGGCCAGCTTTTTATTGGTTCGTTCGGTGTAGAATATGAGAGAGATAACCTGCAATACCACAAACAAAGCAACGATAAGGCTGCTTACACTGTATTGTTCCAGATTAAACAAAAAGGCAAACACCATCATGGTGATGGCGAGCAATATCACCCGCACAACCACCTGCACACGAAAATGTTTATATACCATATTTTTCCATTCTGCGGTAAAGTGATGCACGCGTAAGGCCCAGCTCCTTGGCTGCACGGCTTATGTTGCCACCATGCTTGTCAACCACTTTACGGATAAGCATTTTTTCGGTTTCTTCCAGATTCATATTGCTGGGCATGGCATCCATTTTCTCTTGTTGTTCAGCACTGTCCGAAAGGAAAAAGTCGTGCGGCTCCAACACATGGTTATCGCCCATAATTACGGCGCGTTCAACGGCATGCTGCAATTCGCGGATATTGCCGGGCCAATGATGCATATGCAAACGTTTTAAGGTGCTGGCATTGAGGCGTTTTTTCTGGATCTTGTATTTTTTGCAATATTGTTCCAAAAAATGCTCTGTCAAAGGTTCAATATCTTCAATGCGTTCGCGCAGAGGCGGAAGTTTTATTTCAACCGTGTTGATACGATAAAGCAAATCCTGCCTGAACTTGCCTTCGTTCACCATTTGGTACAGGGGCATATTGGTAGCACACACCAGGCGCACATCGATGGAAATTTCCTTGCTCGATCCCAATCGCACCACCTTGCGGTTTTGCAGTACGCTCAGCAGTTTTGACTGCAAGCTGTGCGACAAGTTTCCAATTTCGTCCAGGAAGATAGTCCCTTTGCTAGCCACCTCAAATCGTCCGGGGCGGTCTTCTTTGGCATCGGTAAAGGCACCTTTTTTGTAGCCGAACAATTCGCTTTCAAACAAGCTTTCGGTGATGGCGCCCAAATCAACGCTAACAAAAACTTCTCCGCTCCTTTTGGAAGCGCGGTGAATGGCACGTGCAATAACTTCTTTTCCGGTTCCGTTTTCGCCCAATATCAATACATTGGCATCGGTTACGGCCACCTTGTCAACAATGGCCAATACCTTGTTCATGGCAGGGCTGTTGCCAATGATGTTGCTGTAGGCATTGTCCTGGTCGGCGATAAGCACCTGCTGGCGGCCCTTGAAGTTTTGCAGTTCTACTTTTGACCGGCGTACTTCGAGCGTGGCATTGATGGTTGCCAACAGTTTTTTGTTTTCCCAGGGCTTGAGCAAAAAGTTGGTAGCCCCTTCCTTGATGCCCTGCACAGCCAGCTCAATATCGCCATAGCCCGTAATCAGGATAACGGCAGCGGCGGGGTCCAGTTCAAGAATTTTGTTCATCCAGTGAAAGCCTTCCTGCCCACTGGTGGCATCGCGCGAAAAATTCATATCGAGCAGGATCAGGTCATAGTTCTCCACCTTAAGCAGGTCGGGGATGTTTGACGGATTTTTCTCGGTATGAACGATTTCGATATGTTGCCGCAAAAATAAGCGGGCGGCGAGCAACACATCAGCATCATCATCAACAATAAGGATTTTGGCTTTGATTTTTTCCATGATAGGATTGATTTCTGTTTTGAAGTTTAAAATGCAATTGAAACTGCTTTTCGATGTAAAAATACATAATCTGTTCGCAACTGTACAAATTAATGGACGCAATCGAACAGCTAAAGTTACATGATGGACATGAGAAAGCCTTAATACGCTAATAGACAAAGGTTTTTGTTATGTGGCATAGTGTTGGCTAAAAAGGTTGGGAAAAATGAAAAGCAAAACATCATCAAAAAACCATGCGATTTCCATTCCTTATTCAGGAAGTGAATACACTTTGAACTGTCCATTCGCAATGGAAGAATGGTTTTTAGTGAAGATTTGCCGTTTTTAAAGCTTAATATTTTTTATTTAAAACATTACAAATGAGAACAGTTATTCTATGCTTGGTTTTTAGTGCCATTTTTATGGCAACTTCTGCGCAAAGCTTTCAGGAAAAGGAAATCGGTCAACAAATTGATTCGCTCGTAGCTTTGCAGCTAAAGGATGGCGCACCGGGAGGGGTTGTCGGCGTGATTTCAAAAGGTGAAATTGTTTACCGGCAGAATTATGGCCTGATGAATTTGGGGCAGCATAAGCCGGTTGACGGGCAAACACTTTTCGATATGGCATCGGTGGCAAAGCAATTTACAGCATTCGCCATTTTGCTGCTTGAAGACGAAGGCAAATTGCAGCTTGATGCTGACATTCGCACCTATTTGCCTGATTTGCCTGATTTTGGTCATAGGATAACAGTCAGGCATTTGCTGCAACATACCAGCGGAATTGCATCAACCGATGTGTTGCGGCTTTTTGCCGGTATATCGTTGGATGAAACCTGGACACAGCAGGATGAAATAGCCCTTATTGCCAGTTATCCGATGTTGAATTTTGAACCGAACACCCAATTTACCTATTCCAATGCCGGCTACTCATTGCTGGCCCGTCTTGTGGAAACAGTCAGCGGGATGGATTTTGCGTCCTATTTGAAGTCAACTATTTTTGATCCGCTACATATGCATTCGGCCTTTGTAAACGACAGGGCCGGGAAGGCTGTTGAACATATGGCCATCGGATATAAGGTGGAGGAAGAAGAATTTGTGCCGTGCAGCAGTACGGAAGATTACAATTATGGCCCGGGAAATATTTTCGCCAGTTTGCAGGATATGATCAAGTGGGGTAAAAACTTTTTTTCGCCAATCATTGGCAACGAAAGATTGATTCAGAACATATTTGACCGATACAATACCCTCGCCAATGGTGATAGCATTGACTATACCTATGGATTTTTTATTCATGAACACAAAGGCATCAAGATGGTGGAACATAGCGGAGGCGTGCCCGGTTTCAGGAACCAATTTATGATATTTCCGGATGAGGATTTGTTGATTATCGCCATGTTCAACAACGAAGACATAGCAAGCAGACGATTATCGCTGGGCATTGCTGAGCTGATACTGGCCGGCAAAATGGCGGAAGAAACACCAATACCGCGGGTAGCCATTGATGTTGATCCTGAAAGCCTGCATGCATTTGAAGGGACCTTCCAAATGCCTGATGGCATGGAGTTGACCTTTAGCTTTGAGCAGGATACTTTTTGGCTAAAATTGCCCGGCGCACCAAATTTTCAACTTTTTGCCGAAAGCAGCACCGAATTTTTCCTGAAGGCTTTTGATGCGCAATGCACTTTTACGGTAGCTTCGGATAGAACAGTTGATGAAATGATTTGGCACCAGGGAGGTGGCGATTATGTTGCAGTGCGTGTTGGCGAGCGCAAACCGCTGCAACCGCATGAGCT
>CAYTUA010000327.1:0-3899 GCA_964440855.1 uncultured Lentimicrobiaceae bacterium | reverse complement strand
TGCTCGCATGTCCCAACATTTCCTGAATGTATCGCAAATCAACACCATTTTCAAGCATATGCGTCGCAAAAGTGTGCCGCAGTGTTTTGGGGGTCACCGTTTTTTGAATGCCTGCTTTTTCGTTTACCCTAAAGATCAGTCCAAACACGCTCTCGCCCCGTCAGTCCCATGCCGGTACATAATTTTATTTACCTAATACACAGATAGACAAACTGATGTGACCGGCTGCCTAACAAAGGCGTAAATGTAGGAAATAATCCAATAGTTTCCGGAAACAGATGAAACTTTCAAAAAGTCGGCTGCAATTGGTTATTATTTGTTTCGCAATAGCTTTAAAAGCTTTTTTGGGTCTTGTCGGTTATCCCAAAATGCTGAGATTATAATGTTTTCATCGGTTACCTTGTAATAGATGCTGAAAATTCCCAATGAAGCTACTCTTGTATCCTTAAAGTCAGTCAATTTATAACTAAATGGCTTTTCCGCAATTTGTTTGGCCCTTTCCGAAACCAACTCTATGAGCTTTTTCGAATAGGTATTTGACTTATTCCTTTTAACCCAATAGGCTAAAATTCCGACAAATTGAAGGTCAGCTGTCCTTGTCCAGATTCATTGCGTTTAACCATTCTAGATTTCTTTTGTCCATTGCTTCTTGAGAAATCAGTTTTCCTTTTTTAATATCGCGCTCGCTCATTTCCAGCATACTTTTTTGTTCATCCGTCAATTCTATCATGTCCAACTCAGATGCGCTTGAAGAAATCAGTTTATCAAGAGCTTCTAAAAAATCTCTATTTTTAATGGTAAGAATTTTGTCAATCAATCCGTTTCTTATGTTATCAACTGTTGCCATGCTCTTTTAAATTAGGTTTATCATGTAGGGGTTTTTATCGTTTTCCTCATTTTGTCCAACAGCAGGCTCCCAATATTCGGGCAAGCCGTGGGTCAGTGTCGGACACGTTCAAAAACCTCCTCTGTTTTTCTTAAATTTCGCCTTGCTAAATTAACAAATATTTACGTTGTATGGAAGAAGGATGTTCCGTAAAGTTTTACACACCGCTTACTGCCAATACGCATTTTCCTATATTTGTTCAAAAATTCAATGATGGAACAATCCTTCAACCCGAGTGCTGCAGCGTCTTCTGATACAGGTGTTTTTGGCCTTCCCTGCAAGGCTGAACAGGCACAGATTATCCTGATTCCTGTAAGTTGGGAATTGACAGTGAGTTATGGCAAGGGTACTTTTAATGGCCCCGAAGCAATCGATCAGGCTTCCAGGCAAATGGACCTGTACAACCACGACCATCCCAAGCTGTGGGAAAAAGGCATCTGGATGGATAGCTTCCCCGAAGAACTCAAAGCCCTGCACCAAAGCCTGAAGCCGGATGCAGCCGCCATTATTCAGGCCATTGAATCGGGGGAAATGAATGCCGAAAGCCCGCATTTTAAGGAATTGTACCAGCGCATTGCCCGCGGGGGTGAGCAACTCAATACCTGGGTTAGGGAGCGCATCGCCTTCTGGAAAAAGCAAGACAAAATAGTGGGGCTTGTGGGTGGCGACCACAGCACACCTTTGGGCTATCATACCTATCTGGCTGAATGGGGCGATAATTACGGCATTTTGACCATCGATGCCCACCTCGATTTGCGCAAAGCTTATGAAGGTTTTGAGTATTCGCATGCATCCATATTTTATAATGCGCTAAAATACAATACCATCAGTGGCATCGTGCATGTAGGCATACGCGATTATTGCCATGAGGAAGTGGAGTTTATTGCAGCAAACAGCGAAAGGGTGCAGGTTTTTTACGACCGCGAGATGCGCAAACAATTGTTTGAGGGCACAAGCTGGATGCATCTAACCAATCAAATGATTGCCGCCCTGCCCCAAAAGGTGTATATCAGCATCGATATAGACGGTTTGGATCCAAAATTGTGCCCGCATACCGGAACACCCGTACCCGGCGGCTTGCAGTTTGAAGAAGTGATGTATCTGTTAAACAGGCTGAAAAGCTCAGGAAAAGAAATTGTCGGTTTCGACCTGTGCGAGGTAGCTCCCAACCCCGTCAACAATGAGGACGAATGGGACGGCAATGTGGGGGCAAGGATATTGTATCAGCTTTGTGGTACGGCTTCCTCCTGAAATCAACAATCTTTTTTTGATTTAAGATTGCTGAGTGAAGATTGAAGATTTTTGATCTGCAATACATCAAGGTTCAATAATCCAGGTCACTTCGGCTCAGTGGGCGTCTCAGTGACCTCCGCTTTTGGCAGCTCGAAGAGTACCGTTTACGCACAATACAGTTCATCAATCAAAAGAAGAATTTTCGATTATCGAAAATCAAAAACTTCAAGATTCAACATTGGATATTCGAGATTCGAGATTCTTTTCAAAAAATGTTTGAAGAAGTTAAAAATCTCGAATAATGAATATTGAATCTCGAATCTTGAATGCAGGTTTATCAAGATTCAATAATCCAGGTGACTGAGCGCAGTAAAAGGCACCGGCGAAAAAAATAAAATCGCTGTAAGTCGGCACTTCAGTGCATATTAATCTTCAAGCCTGCTTTGTCTATATAGTTCATTTACAATATTTAAACATATAGAATCATAAACCCAACCAGCTATTCACAGCGGCTTTGCCATGCATAAACTGTTTTATGTTTGCGGACAGCAAACGCTTTTAAGCGGGCTGAGGAATTCATGGGATGGTCTATACTAATTTATAATTATTCTAAATTTATCTTTTAAGCCTCCGGTCTCCCAAAAAGACTATACATTTGTTGTTAATTAATTAACAATTAGTTTTCAGTTTGAAATCAAACCATTATTAATAAAACAAACTTTCATGAAAGACACTGTTAAGCAAATCCTTGAACAGTATGGAACCGACAGGAACCGCCTGATGGACATCCTGATTGATATTCAGGAGCAACTGGGCCATATACCAAAGGACGCCATTGCGCTGTTGGCAGCCAGTCTGGGTGTATCACAGGTGGATGTGGAGCAAACCCTCAGCTTTTACCATTTCTTTAGTACAAAGCCCCGTGGTAAATATGCCATTTACCTCAACGACAGTGCAGTTGCACGGATGTTTGGCTACGAATCGGTAAAGAAAACTTTTGAGGCCGAAGCAGGTATCAAGTTTGGCCAGGTAAGCGAGGACGGACTGATTGGTTTGTTCAACACAGCTTGCATGGGTATGAGCGATCAGGAGCCGGCAGCCATTATCAACAACAAGGTATTTACCCGCCTTACACCTTACAGGGTACGCGAAATTGTTAAACATATGCGCGAAGGCAAAGCGGTGGAGGAATTGATGAACGAAAGCTATGGTGATGGCAAGAACCAGTTGCCGAGCCTGCGTTCTGTTGTTTCGAGCAATGTCAGGCGCAAAGGCATGATCCTGGGCGACGACTACGAAATGGGTACAGTAACCAAAAACAAGCTGACCACTATGTCGCCCGAAGCGGTGATTGCCGAAATGAAACACAGCCATATCAGGGGCAGGGGCGGCGCAGGATTTCCAACAGGTTTGAAATGGGAGTTTTGCCGACGCTCAAAAGGGGAGAAGCGCTATGTGGTCTGCAATGCTGATGAGGGCGAACCAGGCACCTTTAAAGACCGTGTGATACTGACCGAAAAACCGGAACTGGTTTTTGAAGGCATGGCAGTGGCCGGTTATGCCATTGGCTCCGACGAAGGCATCCTCTATTTGCGGTATGAATACCGCTATATGAAAGACTACCTCAATGAGGTGCTCGACAATATGCGCAAGCAAAACCTGCTGGGCAAGACCATTGCCGGTATCGAAGGCTTTGATTTTGACATACGCATACAATATGGCGCTGGAGCTTACGTATGTGGTGAGGAGTCGGCCCTGCTCGAATCCCTCGAAGGTAAAC
>CAYTUA010000326.1:0-3092 GCA_964440855.1 uncultured Lentimicrobiaceae bacterium | reverse complement strand
AAAATACTTGCCTCAAGTGCTTTTATAAAATACCAGATTTTTAACCAAACCCAATCCCCCATGAACCAACCCACCCCAATCCACCAGCCCCAACCAGCCGAACCACCCAAATCCCTCTACTCCCTCAAAAGCATTGCCTTGGGCACTTTCTTTGGCGGTCCGCTGGCGGCCGGTTTGCTGATGCGCCGCAACAGCATCAACCTCGGCAATGCCGGCCAGGGCTTCAATGCGCTGATGATTGGCATCCTGATGACGTTTGTAGCTGTTAGCCTGGCCATGATCATCCCGGATAATGTGAACGACAATACCATAGGCAGTTTGCTGGCAGGTGTTTATACACTGATTATCTATTTCATTGCCAACCGCATGCATGGCGTACAACTGAAGAAACATGCCGATGAAGAAGGACCTTTCTATTCCGGATGGCGTGCTTTTGGGATAGGGATGGCTTCGGGTGTGGCTACGCTGGCTTTTGTTTTTATGATGGCCTTTATCATGGATGATACGGTAAGCTATCCCAATCAGGACCTGGTGCAGAAGGAATTTAACCAGTTTATGGCAAACGAACAGCAGGCTATAAATCTGCTCGATTTTACAGCCACACAAAGCGAATACGAAGCCCAAAATCAAGTGCGCCAGGGCATCAACCTCTGGATCAAAAACATTGATATCACGCGCAATATCCAAAGCATGGAAGGCATTCCCGATGAAGTTCGTGAACTGTCCAAAAAACTGGGCGACTATTGCCAATTGCGCATTCAGCAGTATAACCTCATTCTCAAGGCCAGTAGCAACGAAAGCAACCGTTACAATGTGCAACTGGACTTGATCAATATACAAATTGAAAAACTGCTTGCTGAGTTGGAGTAAGCATCCAATGGCGATTTGCTGAATGTGTTAAGCCAATGTTATGATATTGATATATAATAATTTGACAAACAAATAAGACAACCCAATGCACTACCTGAAATGCGATCAATGCGGCCACCTGAACGAAGCAAAAACGGAATACCTGACTTTTTGTAACGCATGCAACAAGCGAATTGAAAACAATTATTCGGCCTGGAAACTCAGAAATCCTGAGCGAAGTTATAACGATTTCCTCAACATGGTATGTGTTTCGGAAGCAGAGCTGTCGAAGCTTGCAGCCAAAACAAAACCCAAATCGAAGAAAATAAAATACTGGATTGGTTTTACGGTCGCTATGGCCCTGTTCACCCTTATTGGGCAATATGGCGGGGAGGCCATTGTGAAGTTTTTCCGCAACCAACAATTGCATCAGGATGTTTTGCAGCAGGAATGGGTTACTACGACCTATGAAGGGGGCCTTAGGGTTGAAACCCCTTTTAAGCTGAACCAACAACAGTTGGATGTGCCTGATGAGATGAAGCAAATCATGGTCGGGCACTTTACGTATGCCTATACAACATCCAATGTATTCGCCATCGTCATCAATATTTTTGAATACAACCGTGATTTATTGGAAACTGTTAGTTTGCAAGGAGCTGCTGATGGTTCAATCAACGAAGTAAAAATGATGGCCGGCATCACCCACCTCAAGTATCAGGAGGAGAAAATACGGGTGGATGGGGTTGATGGAATCAGCCAGAAAGGAAGTGCAAAGGAAAACGGCATTCCCCTTATGTTCATCAATACGGTTTTTGAACGAAACCATGTGTTGTATCAGCTGATGGTCATCCATAAGGAAGAAGATGCTGTGGGCAAAGCAGCTGCCGGGCGCATTTACGAATCCATTTCATTTTTACCCTGATATGAATTGTTGAAAGTAATTTGCAGTCTTGACCTTTTGTTGCTTATGGGTCAAGCCAAAAGTAAATTTAAGTTTGTTATGCAGTTCACAGATTAAGTGGGGATGTGTAAATGGTTGAGCAAAAATTAGGTAGCATCTAAAATCATTAAAACTGATGTTTTCCCTAATCACCCAATACTATAAACTATCGTTTATTGGAGCATTATTGGAATTCATCGTTTGGCATCCATCTCACGCGAAAAATCCTGAAAGCAAGCCTTAAGGATTATCAATAATCCATTCCGCATCTTTGCGCAGTGCTTCATCAATGGAGATGCCGGCCTTTTCGGCTTTCTCAACGATGGCAGCAAACCATGCCGGTGTGCCGCGCATACTCATCATCAGTACCTGAATGCGGTCTTCGCGGGTGGTGTAAAGCTCCGGGTTTTTTTGGTAGTCTTCATACATCAGAAATTCCGCTTCGCGCTTGATGCGTTCCTCAATCGGCATGCCCTTTTGCCTGGCTTCGGCTTCCAGTCGCATAAACTGATCGTTTGAAACACGCAG
Source organism: uncultured Lentimicrobiaceae bacterium (assembly GCA_964440855.1). Lineage (GTDB taxonomy): Bacteria > Bacteroidota > Bacteroidia > Bacteroidales > F082 > CALAZZ01. The sequence continues at coordinate 775 of CAYTUA010000326.1, read as the reverse complement.
GTTGTTGGCAAAATAATCGATACGACTGCTTTTGCCCGGAAACAGGGCATCATACAATTGGTGATCAAAAAGCCAGGCGAAATTATGGTGAAAACGTTCAGTAATCATTATCAGGACAATATCATACTCCATCACGGATGGCAGAAAATCAATATCGGCCGTCAGTCCTGTTTGTGCACCGTTTTTATCCCAGATAAAGCGATTGTAATACCAGAAATCTGCCCGATCAAAGCCATAATACATGATGCTATCACTCAGCCAATTAAAGTAAAAGCTATCGCCAACGGTCAGCAATTTGTATTTTTTTTGCTGTTCCATTTTTTCAAACTGAAGTGTAGGATACACCAATCCATTTTGTGGAGGGTCGAACAACAGGTTCATGGCCAGCCAGATGTCATCGTCAGGATGGCGGATTGGTCTGTTTTCTTTTAATGTCTGAATCTTCATTTCAGGGATATGCGGGCCATGCAGCCACCGGAGATAGGCCAGTGTGGTATCGGCAGCCAGTGCTGCACCATAATAACTCCAGTGCGTTCCGGTTTGGGCAAAAAGCGGGTGCCTGGATTCTGCCTTTTGGTGCAGAAAAAAGGCATTTAGGTCGAGCACATGGACGCCTTTGTTGTTGAGTTGCTGCCGAAAATAGTTGTAGTTGGAAAGCTTTCTTTCCTTGTTGCGGTATTTGGCCGGAAACTTTTCGGGATAATAGCTGCCTTTGCCCGGCGCAAAAACCACCGACATGCTTTTACCCAGCTTCTGCAGGCTGTCCTGTATGGCT
>CAYTUA010000325.1:0-2676 GCA_964440855.1 uncultured Lentimicrobiaceae bacterium | reverse complement strand
CCACCACCTCCATCTGCAATTGTGGCAAGGCCGCATACTGGCCTCTATAAAGTAGCTCTGCACTTTCGCGGTTGTAATCAGGGAAATAAGGGTTTGATTGAAAGGGAACTAACAGCAATACCGGTATGTTTATATGTGCCATAGAGGTCCGCAGGTCCATGCCCATCATTTCATGGGAGGTCCAGGCTTCGGTTTTTAAATCGGAAGCCATAAACCAATCCGTCATTTGTTCCCATTTAGCGGAGTCGCTGCACATGCTTTGGGCTGTCATCAGCCACATCTGGCGCAACTCAACTTCGGACATGGATGCAAGCTGACCGTAATATTGCTGTGCCCTTTTTTCGTTAAAGCCTGCTTCGGCATGGGGGTTGGACATTGCCGGTAAAAAGGGCAATGCATCCACCACAACCAGTGATTCCACTGCCTCAATATCCTCCAGACCAATCAGAAGTGCAAGAAAACCTCCCAGACTATGCCCAACTATTGTTACATCCTGCAACTGATGATCGTTAATATACTGAATGATGTCGTTTCGAAACTTCTCCAAATAGGGGCCGTTTTCAATGGGTGCCTGACCAGCAAAGCCAGCCAGGGTCAGGCGATGGCAAGCATAACCCTCAGCAAAATAATCAACAGTTTCGTCCCAAACCCCTGACCCTGATATTAATCCAGGGATAAAAATCAGGGGCTTGCCCTCGCCGGACACATCCACCGTGAAGCTGTATTGTGCTATAAGGTTCGTAGCAGAAAACATTATAAAACAAATCGTTATAATCAATGTGATCCATGATTTTGATGTTTGTTTGATAGGGTACATGACAAATAGGTATTTAATGGTTTATAAAATTGTTTTTACTTCGTTAGTACCAAAAATCTTCATTTTATAACATCACTGCTTAATTTTTTTGCCAAACGACCCCAATGTTTTACCTTTGGTGCATTGGTGCAACCTCCTTTAAGGAAGGATTTATCTTGACACCTGGAATTATTTACAAAAGATAAAATATTGAATATAAATTCGTTGGAAAGCCCGAAAATAAATGTTTCGCACGGGGCTAAAGCAATATGAAAGAAAAAAGCATTGATAAACTGCAAAAAGTCATGCGGTCGCATTTGTGCAACCGCTGTGGGAGTTGTGTTGGCCTGTCGGAAGGAAAAATTGTTTTTGGCGAAAAAACGGGTCCTTATGTGCCCAAAGTAATTGCCCCCATTGAAGATGCCCTGGCCGAAACCTTGTGGCAAGCCTGTCCGGGTGCTAACTTTGATTTTCCGGCTTACCGTAAGAAATTTTATACCGAAAGCCCGCATTTCCATGATTTTACAGGGCCCTATTTCCGCATCGGGATTGGCCATGCCATGCAAAACGATATCCGCAGGGGCGGTGCATCAGGTGGTATTATTTCGGCTATTTTGATCTGGTTGCTCCGAAAGCATCTTATTGACGGGGCAGTGGTGCTCGGTATGTCGAAAACGGAACCCTGGCTCACGCAAGCCTTTATCGCTACCACCGAAGCTGAAATTATGGAAGCTGCCCAAAGCAAATACATCATCAGCTCCAACAACGACATCCTGCCCGAAATAGCTGCTTTTAAAGGCAGGCTGGCGTATGTAGGCCTGCCAGGTCAGATACAGTCTATCCGTAAATTGCAGGCCATTGACCATCCTTCCGTTAAAAATATCCATTACATTTTCGGGCCATTTTATGGCAACACCCTGCACTTTTCGTCGATAAACAGCTTTTTAAAAACGCATGGGGAAAAGGACTACCGCAACATCACCAAACTCTATTTCCGCCACGGCGAATGGCCCGGCAATATGCGCGTTGAACTGAAAAGCGGACGCATTATCGAACTGAAAAAATTCCATGCCAATTACCTGATCCCCTTTCATATACTGCGCAACAGCCTGTATTGCACCGACCTCACCAATGAATTTACAGATATTTCGGGTGGCGATGCCTGGGCACCGGTTTATGAGGAGCGTGGCAAAGGTTTCTCGATGATAATCAGCAGAAGCAAAAAAGGAAACGACCTATTACAGCAAATGCTTGATGAAGGCTGGCTCAAGTTTGATGAAATTGACGAGCAGGAAGCCATCACCATGCACTCACATGGTTACGATTTTAAAAAACGGGGTGGCTTTATCCGTATCCGTTTTCGCCGTTTGCTGGGCAAATCCATTCCCGATTATGGCTATGTCCTCAAGGGTTTTCCGCTATCGCGCTACCTGATGGAAATAATCATCAGCACACTCTTTATTATGCTAAGCACGCCTTTGGCACGATGGGCAGTTGCGCAGTTTAAGCCCTCTTTTATTGGTGGTATTTTTGAAAAAACACGCACTATCTGGAAGAATTCGACACATAAAATCAAACGAAGGAATTTGTAAAACATAAAATGAAAAAATCGCTCCGTAGCTTGCTTATCAAAATTGCCGGGTCCTTGCTGATTCTGTATGTGCTTTTCCGTTTGATTGACTTTGACGGGGACACTTTCGCAGCTGTATTGAAGGAACTGCGCACAGGATACTATTTGCTTTCTTTGGCCGGTGTGGTGGTTGTGCTGGCTATTAAAAGCTTTCGCTGGCACAGGATCATCAAAAATGAAGGCCATCATTACCCTCCAGCCAAAGCTTTTGGCGCTTATATGGCCTCCTTCACCATAGGAGTGATTACGC
>CAYTUA010000324.1:0-19948 GCA_964440855.1 uncultured Lentimicrobiaceae bacterium | reverse complement strand
TTGTGTGGGTTTTCCATCTCTTTGTACTCAGCCGGGATGTCCCATGGCTCACCCATTTTTTTGTCTTGCGGAGGTGTAACGAATGCCATCAGGGCAAAGGTACCGATCGCCATTGCGATTAAATAAAATGCTTTTGTTTTCATGTTAGATAGATTTAGGTTAAACATTTAAGTATGATTTCAATTTTTTTAAAAGTTCCACAAACGAATCATCGAGAAGCCAAACATTAAATCGCCTTCTCCGATATCATAAGTATTGTACATGGCATTTTCTTGTGGGATAATGCCTTTGGCCGATGAAACATAAATATGGAATACGTGTGTGCTGGTTCTGATTTCCCAACCAACACCCAAATTGGGTTTCGAAAGGTCTTTACGCTCATCCTCGCGATACTCTGTCATGCTTTCAATAAACAAAGGTTGGTCGTACTGGAATAGAATGGAGGATTGCGGTGAGAAGTTAAACCGGCCATTAAAACCAACACTGATGCGATCGTGATCGTAACCATATTCCATGGCATTGTAGTGCGTGTAACTGGCATTGGCCTGCACCGATAAGGTTTCTGTTATTTTACGGCCTATGATCAATTGCGTAAAATAGGCATATCTGTTTGAAAAACTATACTCCGTTCCAAAAGCTTCTTCATTACGTCCATCAATGGCCATATTGGCGTAGATGGCAACAGCAACAGGAACTGTATTTTTGCGGGTTTGCTCCAAGATGGTGTATTTTAAGGAAAAATCGCTGAACATTTTCTGGAGGCTTAACCCATAACCTACTTGCAGGTTCTTATAAGGAACGTAGGAAAAACTCATACGCATATTGGCACCGGGTGCATAAATTCCGAATAAATCGGAAAAACCGTTGCTCATAGGGCTAAACTTATGTTGTATATTGTATTCCAAAGTTTTTTCTGTTGGTATAACAGTTGTTTGGTTATCAATAAGTATGCCACTTTCAAAAGGAGCCCTTACGGGAAGGTCTTTTGGTTTATCTTCCTGTGCCTGTAAGTTCAGGGCAAACAGCATAATGATCATGCTAAGGGTAATGACTTTTTTCATGTTTTGTGATATTTGGTTTAATTATTCTTTGCTCCTTGTTCAATCCACCCCAAAAGCAAGGCTGCCTGCGAGTTGGTATACTTTTGTGCGTGATTACCACCTGGGGCCGGCACAAAATATATTGTACTTTCTTCCGGATTGGCTGTATCAACCAGATTGGGCACTATTGAATTGTATGCCGAATTAGCTGTTAAATTCGGATTTATATTACCTCCATGACATCCCAAGCAATTGGCAGCTGAAAAAATTGGTGCAATTTCATCCTTAAAACTAATTGGAACTTCAGGATCAATGGGAGGTAATTCGGGCTCAACCACCACATCATATTGGCATGATGAAACCAAAAAGGCAACCATCAAACTAAGAACTGCTACTATCTGCCTTATTTTCATTTGTTTAAGTATTAAGTTTACAATTTTATCTTTAAAACTGCAACAGGCTCCTTTTATATGAAAAGAAGCCTGTTGCAAATATAGTTAATTCATAGTTTATTCCAACGCGGCAATTGAATTTTCCAATAATTTCTTCGCATAGGGGTAGTTGTGTACACCATTGCTGTGGTCATACTTCACCAGGTTGTGGTTAATCAACGCACCAGCCTGATCTGCAGTCCACGTACCTTCAACAGCGTAATTGTCTTCATTCATGATACCAACTTCTTTGAGCTTTGTATTCAGTTCGGCCAATAAAGTAGCCAAATCTTCCTTCACATTGGCCATCAGCGTCTCGAGTGTTTCGGGATTTGTATGACAGGAAGTACATGCCGTAGTTAAAACACTGCCTTCACCATAGCTGAGGTTCATCATGTGACCACCAGCATTTTCACCACTATTTTCAACCATATGGCAGGTAACACAACTGTTGCCAATCATATTTACGTGTGCTGAATTGGTGTAGCCATCGCCCACTTCATAAGCGCCTTTACCGGCAGCAATAACAGCCTGTGCACCATAGTGCGGGCCATAGCGGAAGTTTCCGATTGTAACATCTTCGCCACCAACTTCAGGCATCGGACCTGGGTTACGTGGCTGATGGCAAGTGGCACATAAATTGCCTTTGCCCAAGTCAATAACGTCTCCGGTGGTGCGTAGGGTAACTGGTGCAACCTGGCTCAGTGCCCAGTCTTCAACTGAATAATCCTGATGCACATTGTGACAGGTGTAGCAGTTAGGTGGGTTTGGGTTTGAAATGGCTTCTGCTGTATTGAATTCACCAGTCATGATGATTTCGCGGAAACCTTGGCTGCTGTGACAACCTGCACAGCCTGCTGCATTACGCAGATAAGTGTTTCCCATCGCGTGCTGCGACATTTCCCAATGGCGGGTAACGGCAAAGTTTACTTCACTGTTGTCGTGGCAAACAGCGCAGGTAGCAGTGCCATCCTGACCGTTGATGCCATCTTCGCCATCTGCACCGTCTTTACCGTCGGCTCCAGGCAGGCCGGCAGGGCCTTCTTTTGTACAACTTGCAAATGCGAGGCCAATCATCAGCATGATGGTCAGCAACATGGATAATTTTGATAACTTTTTCATAGGTTTTGGGTATTTGGGGTTTTTCTTATTTAGATCAATTTTAAGTAATTACAATCTTTTCTATGGCAAGATTAGCACGAATTTCTATCCTGTGCAATAGCTAAGCATTGAAATAAGTGAGAAAAAAAAGAGATGTAGATAAGTCGATAAATTGATCTATATCAATAATTCAAGCATTCAATTACTTTAATTGGCAGTATATCAAATATATGCTTTAGGTCAGGTGCTTATCAGAATTACCTTCTCCGCTTTTTCAGAACGATCCTGATTTATTGAGAAAACAGCACTACAAACAAAGGCATATACACGCAAGCATTGACTATTGGGACATGTTTGAGACAATCATTTCAATGGATTCTTCCACATCTGTTGTGAATATATCGATAAGCATTGCTGGTTTTAATCGATAGGCCTGGCTAACTTCCTCAACCAAATTGCGACGGACCACCCAAAGCTGCACCGATTGGCTTATGGATGTGAGCTTTAACAAACTTGCATGCCAGCCCTTTTGGTCAAGTTCCATGGGGCCCACTTCATCTACCACAATAAGCCCATTTCGCAATCCGGCTGCTTGCTCCAAAATCCTATGGCCTTCATTAAATGCCTGTGGGTTAAACCAAAACCGCCTGAATCTTATCCATCCTGGATTCTCATGGATGCTTGCCAGCGCGATGCTTTCGTTTGTTGACAAATTCAACAACTTATAAGCATCCCTTACATCCTGATTAAAACTCCCTTTGGCCAGAAAGCCAGCCAGCTGCAACTGGTTTTCCTTTAGCTTGGTGATTAATTTTTCTACATAACTTGTTTTGCCTTCATGCACATCACCGGTAATTATAAAAATCATCGGGCCCTTGCTTTTTTTCTCAAATTGCTGGAGTAATTGTTCTGCCTGGGCCAGTATATTTTCAATCAGGCTTTGTTTTTGGCGAAATAAATTTTTCGGGCCCGGCAAATGGTCAATCATGGCAGGCAAAGCCGAAAAAGCCAAATTGAGGGCGCCATAAAGCTGTGAAAATCCATTCCGGAACAGCAGCATTTTAATGAGTGGATTGCGCAACTCCACACTGATAGCCGAAAAACCAAAAATAACAACCAAAGCCCTGAAATTCATTTCCAAACCAATACGCAAGCCTTCTGTAGAGAAATATTTGCCCGTTGAAAGATACTCCCAAAAAATACTGGCTATCAATGTCACTATTAAAAACTGAATCCAGATAATTGGCTTTTTAAGATAGCGCAAGGCCCGCTTGTAGCGCAGCCCGCAAAAAATCATAAACGAAATTCCAAAGGCACAGGCCAACCAATAAAGCCCGCGGTTGATCAGGTAAAGATTCGCCACAACTGCAACAATTACGAGCGTTAGATTCAAAAAAGAATATTGCTGTGAAGGATCAATGCCATAAAAGGGGTTTTCCCTTGATTGGGCTGTACTGATTGATGTCGTTTTTAGTTGCTTATTATAGGGATACCGCCTGCTGGCACGATACCCCAAATAAGCGGCAGATCCACCAATCAATGCATATCCGACGAAAATAATGATTACAATATAGCTGGCATTGCTTGCCACGAATGGAATTTGTCTGGCCAGGTATTGGTAAAAGGCCTCAGCAATAAGGATGAGGTCGAACCCATACAATAGTAACAAATTCAAGATCTTTTGCAATAAAGTCCAGATAACGGCTATGGCACCGGCAATGAGATAGCCGATCAGATTGCGTCCGATTAACCAAACAAACACTTCGATGAGCAGGGCCTCCATAAAGATACCCAGCATGGGGCCAAGTATAATGGCAGAGGGCGAAATAGATTTCATCAGGGCACAAATAATGCCGGCACGGATGATGATGCCTTTTTCATTCCAGCGTTGCATGAAGGCAATCAACAGAAAAACGCTGGCAGCAGCGAGAAACATGCCCGCAAAAGGTATGCGGAGGTTGTGCAAAAAACTACCCACAATAATCTCAAAGGCAGCCCAGATACTACCGATTACCGCAGCCTTTAGCCATTTATCAGGTATCTCTGCTGTCATTTATTAATATGTGTGTCTTCGTATCTTACCCATCTCAATATTAATTGATACTCTTTGCGCAAAAGTATTAAAATTGATTCCCTTATTAATTAGTGTCGGTCTATAAAGTCATTGGATTTATAATGGTATCCTAAGGCAACTACTAAATCAGGCTGTTCAATAAATCCATATTACAAAGAGAAAGAGAAGGATAAGCAACAAAACTATTCCCTTTTAATGGTCAGGTATGAAAAACAAAGCCCGTAATCATCTGAAATTGACAACTTGTAAGTACCAGGTTTCAAGGGGGCAACATTAATACTGATTACATTAGGTCCCTTCTGAATGTCTTGAAGATAGGGAACCCTCATCAACTCAATGTCTTTCTCATTTGAAAATGAAATCTCTATTTTTGTGCTGTATTGAGCTTGCAGCATTATTTCCACAACAGTTTTTGCCGGGTTCGGATTAATATGCATGATCTCAATGGATGACATAAGCTGATGGTAAACAAAGTAAGATTACTCTACAAGGATACAAATCAATCCTCTTTAAACCAACAGCAAAACGTTATTTTACATGCCTGTAAAAGCTTATTTTTATCACCTAAATGAATGATTTAGCGCAAATATCAATTGGAACTCAATTGCAATTCGTTCATTATATGAATAAAAGTGGCTTGGTAACCAGCCTTGATAAACATTGTAGTTCCCTCGATGGGGTGCCTCATCTCTAAAGAAACTGCATGCAGCAACATTTCGTGGTGTTTCCAGTGTTCAAGAAAAAGCCGGTTTTGTTTGTTGCATCCATATGGTCTATCGCCAATAATGGGGTGCAAAATATGGGCAAAATGCTTCCTAATCTGGTGCATCCTGCCTGTTAACGGTTTAATTTCGACCAGCGAATAACGAGATGTTTGGAATTTGCCAAAAGGAACAGGCACTTCCACCCTTTTGAGGGTTTTATAGTGTGTAATGGCTTGTTGGGTTTTTCCTTTGTCGTTGGTCAAAGGATAGTCGATGCTTGCCACGTCAGCTGTATAACCCCTTACAATGGCATGATAGGTTTTTTGCACCTGTTGGTCCATAAACTGCTTTTGCATCCGGCTGTTTGTGTCGGCATCAAGCGCAAAAAGCAACACACCGGCAGTTTTACGGTCGAGCCGGTGCACCGGAAACACCTTTTGCCCTATTTGGTTGCGCAGCATTTGAACAGCGAAAGCATCTGCGTCAGCAGCTATTTGGCTTGCATGTACCAGTAAACCGTGTGGTTTGTTGATGGCAATGAGGTGGTTATCACGATAAATGATTTCGAGCACTTGTGATGGCATAACTATAGAACTGGCTGGCCAAATATAATTTTTTTATGGGTTACACAATCCGGATTCAACCCATTGCAAACTGGGCATTCACAGGATTAGACTCAAGACTGACGGCTCATGACTCAAGCCAATTGGATCTACTCAAACGCCATTTAGAGAAACTAAAACCTTTGTCTCTTGGATAGTTTACTATCCCTTCCCTTGCTCTTTGGCCCAATTGTCCCTCAATGATACGGTGCGGTTGAATACTGGCAGGTTTTCCTTGCTGTCATTATCAACACAGAAATAACCCAAACGTTGAAACTGGAATTTTTCGCCTTTTTTGGCATTTTTGAGCATGGGCTCCAAACGGCAATCTGACAAAACTTTTAAGGAATCCGGGTTTAAAAATTCCTTGAAATCGGTTTCCTTATGGCCATCAGGGCTTTCATCAGAAAATAAGCGGTCGTAAAGCCTTACTTCGGCTTTGATAGCTTGCCGGGCATCTACCCAATGCAGCGTTCCTTTCACTTTGGGCTGATTGGCGCCAGAACCACTTTTGGTGTCGGGCAAATAGCTGCAATATACGGTGCTGATTTCCCCTTGGGCATCTGTTTCGAAGTCGTCACATTGAATCACATAAGCCCCTTTGAGGCGCACCTGTCGGCCAGGGCCAAGGCGAAAGAATTTTTTTGGTGGATCGGCCATAAAGTCGTCCTTTTCGATAAACAATTCGCAGCTAAAGGGCACCAGCCTGCTGCCTGCTTCCGGGTCTTCGGGATTGTTGATCAATTCAATGTCCTCTGTTTGATTTTCGGGATAATTGGTCAGGACCAGTTTCAGCGGATCGAGCACTGCCATCACGCGGGGTGTAATTTTATTCAAGTCCTCGCGAACGGTAAATTCGAGCAGACCAACATCAATCACATTGTCGCGTTTGGCCACACCAATGCGTTCGGCAAAGGCCCTGAGGGAAGCAGGTGTGTACCCCCGTCGGCGCAATCCGGCAATGGTGGGCATACGGGGGTCGTCCCAACCCTTTACAATTTTTGATTGCACCAATTCAAGCAACTTGCGCTTGCTCATTACGGTATAGCTGAGATTGAGACGGGCAAATTCAATTTGGCGCGGACGATAAGTCTCTGTAGCTATCTGGTCGAGAAACCAGTCGTAGAGAGGACGGTGCACCTCAAATTCGAGGGTGCAAACAGAATGCGTGATGCCTTCAATAAAGTCACTTTGTCCGTGTGCATAATCATACATGGGGTAAATGCACCAGGTGTTGCCGGTGCGGTGGTGTTCGGCATGGAGAATGCGATACATCACCGGGTCGCGCATGTGCATATTGGGGGAACTCATATCGATTTTGGCACGCAACACTTTGGAGCCTGTGGGGAATTCACCCTTTTTCATGCGTTCAAACAAATCCAGGTTTTCTTCAACCGATCTGTTTCTGAAAGGGCTTTCTGTTCCGGGCCTTGTGGGAGTGCCGCGCTGTTGGCTGATCAATTCCTGTGGCTGGTCATCCACATATGCTTTGCCCGCTTTGATGATCTGAACGGCCCATTCATAAAGCTGTTCAAAGTAGTCTGAGGCAAAATAGGGTTTGTCATGCCATTGAAAGCCCAGCCAACGCACATCTTCCATGATAGAATCAACATATTCCACCTCTTCTTTGGTGGGGTTGGTGTCGTCAAAACGCAAATTGCACAGGCCTTTGTATTTTTCTGCCAGACCAAAATTGAGGCAAATAGATTTGGCATGCCCAATATGCAGGTAACCATTGGGTTCGGGAGGAAACCGGGTGTGCACACGGGAATCATTCTTGTTGTTGCGTTTGTCTTCCTCGATGATATTTTCAATAAAATTGAGGGATTTTTTTTCTTTATCGTTAGATTCAGATAAGTTGTTGTCCATGAATTTAATCAGTTAATCGAATTAAAAAACCGTGCAAAAGTAGGTAGAATTAAGTGATTATCCTGTATAAAACACAGAAATTGAATCGACAGCCACAGACATAAAGATATGTTACAAAATGCAAATTTACGGAACGATGAAATTCAGGTAAACACCTTCATGCCCCTTAGGCCCTGCATATACGCTGAGACCGGGCAGCTTTTTACTTTGCATGATAAGAAACCTGGGCATTAGCAACAAATTTTCGCGATGGTAAGTCCCACTTGTATTTGGTTCTTGATAAACCACCTCCCAATCACCACCAATCTTTGCGTTTTTGCACGCCATCAAGGCCTTGTATATTTTGCTGTAAGTTTCATCAAATATGGCATCATTCCACGACATGGCATCTTCATGGTCGCGGCAATCAAAAAAGATTGAAACTTCCTGTGCCCCACTATACTTTGTTTCACCAACCGTTTCGTAAACATTTTCTTTCAGAAGACCATATTTTGCAAGCGGATACAAGGATGCCAGATTTGTATACTTATTGGTAATAAATTCAAACTGATATTCAGTTACCACCTCGCTTACACTATTTATAAATCTTTGATTTGCAGCAGTAAATGTTTGAGCAAATGCGGCTTTGAATTGTTTGGTAAATTCGTCGTCACTGGCATCAAAAAGCAATTCTTTATCCACAGCCATGAAGCCTTCGGTAATATCTGACACTTCGCTGTTTGTCAGTTTTTTTGCCAATAAGTCGTCAATTTCTATTGCTTGTTTATTATACACAATAAACCCCAACTTTAACCCATAATAACCCATGTATTTGAGTTTGCTTACCAACACATGATTGATACTGTAATAGAGGGCGTCACCAATTTTAAAAACAGATAGAGTATTCACGGAACCAGGCCTGATGGCATCAGTGGTAGTCCAGTTAACAAGTGGAATTGATTTTCCCTCATCAAACTGAAGAATCCTAAAATACCCTGTTTCACCTATTTCATAGGAAAAGAAGGTTTTATTGTCTTTGTAACCATATATCATTCCATAGGCAAATTGGGGCTCACCCAAACCAAGCTTGATTTCAGCCTCAAACATAAAATCCCTATATGCACCTAATATATCAATATTGCTTGTTATATAAATTCCATCTGTTGTTTTGCTTTCAATATAGTATTTTCCATTCCGGTTAGCCATGATATAGTTTTCTGTTTCACCATGGTACCAATTGACAGATGCTACATCGAAATTTTCATAGAGGATTACTTGATTGTCGTCCTCATTATAGGCCTCTTGTGCCATCATGCATGATGCAAGGGCAATTAAACTGATTAGGATTGTTGCTTTCATGACTTTAAGAATTTGGTTTGTTGTTTTATACTTTGGTTTTCTACCCCTTCCGCAGGATGACAGCTTGTTAGTTTTTGATTTCTTATGCCAAAATTAATTGTTTTGCAAGGCTTTGTAAAGCAATTTGGATCAAAAAAAATCAATCCACTGCATTTTAAATGAAAGTGGCCCTGCTTAAGAAAACCTTGAGTAAGAAAGAGAAACCCAATCGATAAGGGATTTATTAGCCACCAATTGCTTTACACTCCAAGGTCGTTGAAGTGATAGCAATTATACCAGCAAAGTCACCAGCATTAATATGAAAGGCTGCAGCTTACGGCCAGATGCTGCTCATTTAGGCTACATCAAAAAGCTCATCATAATACCGGCAGCAACAGCCGAGCCAATTACGCCCGACACATTGGGTGCCATGGCATGCATCAGCAGGTGGTTTGTGGGGTCGTAATGCAAGCCTTCGTGTTGCACCACACGGGCACTGTCGGGCACAGCCGACACACCTGCTGCGCCTACAAGTGGATTGATCAGGTTGTCTTTTGGTAAAAACAGGTTCATGAATTTGGCAAACAGCACACCGCCGGCTGTAGCAATCATAAAGGAAACAGCCCCAAGAACAAATATCAGCAAGGACTCTGACGTCAGGAACACATCAGCCTGTGTGGAGGCCCCCACAGTGAGCCCCAGCAGAATGGTAACAATATCAATCAGCGAATTGCGGGCAGTATCGGCCAGGCGTTTTGTTACACCACTTTCCTTGAGAATATTGCCAAAGAACAACATGCCCAACAAGGGCAATGCACCGGGTGAGATAAAGGTGGTGAGCAAAAGCCCCACAATCGGAAACATGATCTTTTCCAATTTTGAAACTGAGCGTGGAGGTTTCATACGGATAACGCGCTCCCTATTGTTGGTGAGCAAACGCATGATGGGAGGCTGTATCACCGGTACCAGGGCCATATAGGAATAGGCCGCTATCGCTATGGGTCCAATCAGGTTTTTGGTTTGATAGCCATGCACAATTTCACCGTTGGCCAGTTTGGACGACAGGAAAATGGCTGTGGGGCCATCGGCACCACCGATAATGCCTATTGAACCAGCCTCGGGCATATTGAAGCCCAGATAAAGCGCCCCCAGAAAAGTAATAAATATACCAAGCTGTGCCGCAGCTCCCAAAAGCATCAATCTTGGGTTGGAAATCAGGGAGGAAAAGTCGGTCATGGCCCCAATGCCCAGAAAGATCAGCGGAGGATATATCCCTTTCAGTACGCCAAAATAAAGGTAATTCATTACGCTGCCTTCCTGGTATATGCCCAATTGCAGGTTGACTCCCCCGTCTTGGAAAAACGGTACATTCCCGATCAGAATACCTGATCCGATGGGCACCAGCAGCAAGGGCTCATAATTGTAGCGAATGGCCAGAAAAATAAAGAACAACCCGACAAAAATCATCATCAGATTGCCAAAGGTAGCATTGCGAAAACCAGTAAAACTGATAAACTTTTGAATGCCCTCGGTGCCTTTTTCAAGGCTGTAGGCCCAAAAGCCTTTTTGTGTTTCTGCCGTCACCGAAGTTTCTTCAGTTTGGCGGTCGCCAATTTTTTCGGCCATGCCCGGATTGGTAACCACAAGCAGGTTAATCAGGGTAAGTAAGGCCAGAATGCCAAATACGGTAAATGCTTTGTTCAGGTTCATGGCTTATTCCATTTCAAATAATACATCACCCTGCATCACATTGTCGCCGGAATTTACTTTAACGGCTTTCACCTCGCCATCTTTTTCGGCTACGAGGTTGTTTTCCATTTTCATGGCTTCGTACACCAGCAATTTGTCATTGCGCTTTACCTTGTCGCCGACCTTAGCAAAAATCTGCATAATGGTTCCCGGCAAGGGGGCTTTTATCTCGTAGGATGCTGATTTTGTGGTTGGGTTTTTCTTTATCTCATGCGAGCCTTCCGGGTTGGTAACCGCCGACCTAACCAAAATGGGTGTTTTGCTAGTCATTTTCTTCTGTTCTATCTCAACCTGGTAGATGGTCCCGTTCACTTCAATTTCAGCAGTGGAGCCCTCCATCTTCTGTATTTCTACTTCGTAGTCGTTTCCTCGTATATTGAACTTAAAATTTCTCATGGTTTTTGGATTATCTTGTGTGGTTTCTCATTCCGTAAATTTTTGAACTCCAGGGCGAATACACTTTCGACACCTTTTTGATGGTAAGCACATTGCTTTCTTCGTCATGCAGGGAAATGGCCAGGTATAGTGCCATGCCTATGGCTGCTGTTACTTCACCCGGCACAGAAAGGTCTTTGTCAGAAGTTATCTGATCGAGCTTACCTTCTTTGCGCAAGCGGCTTTTAATCTGCATATTCAGCAATTTCGATAAATTATTGAAGAATAAATACAGCAATAAAAGGGCTGTGAATACAATGAGGTAACCCACAATGGAAACCACAATGCCTTCAATCAGGGTGGTTTCGGGAACGTCAATAAAATCAACTAAAAGGAACATGGTTTATAGGGGTAAGTTAGAATGTTTCTTGGGTGGGTTTGTGTCCTTTTTGGTGGCCAATGCTTGCAAGGCCCTGATTACGCGAAAACGTGTGTTGCGTGGTTCAATTATATCGTCAATATATCCGTATTTAGCTGCTTCATAAGGGTTTGCGAATTTTTCACGATACTCCTCCTCTTTGGTCTTAATAAATTCGGTACGTTCGTTTGGGTCTTTTATAGACAAGATTTTCTTTCCCTCGAGCACTTCAATAGCACCGGCAGGCCCCATAACGGCAATTTCTGCCGAAGGCCAGGCGTAATTGATATCGGCACGCAATTGCTTGGAACCCATTACATCATGTGCGCCACCATAAGATTTTCGCAAAGTGATGGTTACTTTAGGTACTGTAGCTTCGCCATAAGCAAAGAGCAGCTTGGCACCGTGGATAATAATGCCGCCATACTCCTGTGCGCTTCCGGGCAAAAAGCCTGGAACATCAACAAAAGTTACGATGGGGATGTTGAAAGCATCACAAAACCTCACAAAGCGTGCAGCCTTGCGCGAAGCGTCAATATCAAGCACACCTGCCAGGAAATTGGGTTGATTGGCTACAATACCCACCGACATACCGTTGAAACGGGCAAAACCCGTTACAATATTTTTGGCATAATTTCGCTGTATTTCAAGAAATTCAGTGTAGTCAACTACAGCATGGATCACGTCTTTTACGTCATAGGGTTTGTTGGGATTGTCGGGGATAATTTGGTTCAATGCATCTTCCAACCTGTTGATGGGATCGCTGCATTCAGCCAATGGTGCATCTTCCAGATTGTTTTGAGGCAAATAAGAAAGTAATTTTCTAATCAGTAAGATACCCTCTTCCTCATTGGAAACCACAAAGTGGCTCACACCTGATTTGGTACCATGCACCCAAGCGCCGCCCAGATCTTCAGTAGAAATATCTTCGCCGGTGACCGTTTTGGTAACTTTGGGGCCGGTGACAAACATATAACTTGTTGATTCGCTCATCAGCACAAAATCGGTAAGGGCCGGAGAATAAACAGCACCACCGGCACAAGGGCCAAAAATGGCAGAAATCTGCGGAATTACACCACTGGCCATGATGTTGCGCTGGAAGATATCGGCATAGCCGGCCAGGCTTCTAACACCTTCCTGTATGCGGGCACCACCGCTGTCGTTGATGCCTATAACGGGAGCACCCACTTTCATGGCCTGATCCATTACCTTGCATATCTTGGCTGCAAATGTTTCGGAAAGTGATCCGCCGAAAACAGTAAAATCTTGTGAAAAAACATAAACCACACGCCCGTCAATGGTGCCATGCCCTGTAACAACACCATCGCCGAGGTATTGCTGATCGGCCAGGCCAAAGTCGGTTGTACGATGGGTAACAAACATATCAAACTCCTCAAAGCTGCCCTCGTCGAGCAATAGCTCAAGGCGCTCGCGGGCTGTTAATTTGCCTTTGCTGTGCTGCGACTCAACCCGCACAGCTCCGCCACCTTCCTTGGCTTTTACGCGTTTATCCAATAATTTCTGGATTTTTTGTTCTATTGACATAGGTATGGGTTTATTAATTGGCCCTTGCACATGCAGAACCGGCTTGTTTATGAATGATGATTCGGAAAATTTTCAGTTTGCTTAGCTGTTGCAGCACTTTAATTTGACCTTTATCCTTTATTTTCGCAAAGCTCGGTGAGCACACCAAAGCTTGATTTTGGGTGTAAAAAGGCAATGGTCATGCCTTCGGCCCCCTTGCGTGGGGTTTCGTCTATAAGCCTGATGCCATTTTCTTTAGCTTCTTCCAGTGCGCCTTCAATACCTTTTACTGCAAAGGCAATATGGTGAATGCCCTCCCCCTTTTTTTCAATAAATTTGCCAACAGGACCTTCGGGATCAGTGCTCTCCAACAATTCTATCTTGGTATCCCCTATTTTAAAGAAGGCCGTTTTTACCTTTTGGTCTTTTACCTCTTCAATGGCATAGCAAGTGGTTCCCAACAGCTTTTCGTAATAGGGAATTGTTTCATCAAGGCTTTTAACAGCTATTCCAATATGTTCAATATGAGTGGGTTTCATAAAAATAGTTATTTGTGAAATTTTTCACAAAAGTATTCAATTTTTTTTGATTTGAGATGAATTCCGCTTTACATTTTTGAGGACAAATTGCTATTTGAAATTATTATAAATTGATAGCGTGATTTTCTGATTGAAAAAGCGTTAGCACTTGATGTTTTATTAACAATGCAATCCTGATAACAATTTGCCAATGCACTAAAACCGATGCCACATTTATAGTATTATTGTTGATTGAAAAACACTTAAGCCATGTTAAAGCGTCTGATTATAAATTCATTGATATTCTTTTTGGTTCCTCTGGCCCTAACAGGGCAACATTTTGTTGACATTGATGCAGGCTTACATAGCGTTGGCGAAAGCACAAGCCGCTGGATAGATGCTGACCGGGATGGTGATCCGGATGCGCTGGTGATGGGCGAATTTTTCAAAACCGATCAAAGGGGAGTACAAAACAGGCTCTACCGAAATATCCGCAACAACCGCTTTCAGCATATTGAATCGGGCTTGCCCCATTTGCACCGGGGCGATCTGGACATCGGCGACTTCAACCTGAATGGCATCAATGATGTAGCCATTATGGGCGAGCAGGCCAATGGAACTCGCATAGCTACCATTTACCGCGGCAACAGCAATGGCACTTACAGCCCTACCGGTATAAAGTTTACACCTGTCCGCGATGGGGCCATCCGTTTTGGTGATTTTGACCTGGATGGCGACCCGGACATTCTGATATGCGGTGAAGGCCCCAATGGTCCTGTTACCAAAATTTACCGCAACGACCGCAACAATAATTTTACAGAGATTGATGCAGGGCTCGAAGGGGTTAGCCGTGGGGTGGCTGTTTGGCTCGACTACAATATCGATGGAAATCCGGATGTTTTTGTAACTGGTTCGAACAGAGGCGGACAGGTATTTTCGATGTTGTACGAAAACCAGGGTAATGGAACGTTCATGGCGGTCAATACAGGCATCATTCCCTTGAAAAACAGCTATGTGGCCATAGGCGATTTTGACAATGACGGCGATCCGGATATGGCCATCATGGGCGAAACACAAAGCGGCCGAATCATCACAAACCTCTACCGCAACGACCGGAATGGTACTTTTGTAAATGTGGCAAACCCTTTTGTGGGTGTACGTTATGGGTTTATGGACTGGGGCGATTATGATGATGATGGCGACCTGGATCTTTTATTGAGTGGTGAGTCGGCCAAGGGGCCGGTTACCAAAGTGTACCGAAACGACCGGAGCAGTGGGTTTGCCGAAATAAATGCAGGACTGATTGGATTGTATATGAGTTCGGGCGAATGGGGCGACTTCGATCTGGATGGTGATTTGGATATACTTATTTCGGGACTGGCCGCCAATTATACCTATGCAAGCAGGATTTATCGCAACGATGGAACCATCATGATGAAGCCTGTGGCCGCCGAAGCTGATGAACCCGACGACATCTGGAACAATTCCGTTCAAACCCCCTATAGGAGCGAACCCATCTATTATTATCTCTATTCGTCGAGCTACAGCGACCTGCACAGCAACAGCAACAAAAGCTATTATCTGTTTGTAAGCCCTATAAAGCGCCCCCGCTTTGCTTATGACCTGGAGGATAGTTTCAATCCCATCATCAGGCGCACCTATCCCGGCTGGACCAATATCGATCAAGGAAATATTGTTACCAATGGCTTTGCCACCATGGCCGAAGCTGAGCGTTCGCGCGAACGCATCATTTTTGAATACAACCGCAGGGGATTTGAAGTGATCGAAATAAACTGGTAAAAGCAGTTTCTGCAAATATTCGTGTCGCACAATAAAATCCTGTTTACATTTGTTTTGGTAAATATGTTGTTGCCTTTATAGATTATCTGTAATTTTAGGCCACCGAAAAATATTGCTATGCTACTATTTAAAATGCTGGGCGAGTATCTGTTGTTGATGTTCGAGACCTTTAAGCGGCCCGACAAGGGGCCTGTTTTCAGGAGGCAGCTGATGATTGAGTTTGCTGGTTTGGGCCTCGATTCCTTTGGAATTGTGGTAATAGTTTCCCTTTTTACCGGGGCTATTGTTGCCATACAAACAGCTTACAACATCGACTCGCCATTTATACCTTTAACAATGGTGGGATATACCACCCGTCAAACCGTTATTTTGGAATTTTCCCCTACCATCATCAGCCTTGTTCTGGCCGGAAAAGTGGGGTCGCGTATTGCCTCCGAAATTGGCACCATGCGCGTATCGGAGCAAATTGATGCCTTGCGTGTGATGGGTATAAACCCGCCAAACTACCTGATTCTTCCTAAAATTACAGCCAGCATGCTCTTTAACCCTGTGCTGATAACCGTTAGTATTGTGCTTGGCATTTCAGGCGGGTGGCTGGCTTGCGTGATTACAGGCCTTGTTACTTCCGAAGATTATATTCTGGGTATCCGCGCCTGGTTCGAGCCCTTTACGCTGACCTATGCGATGATAAAAACCGTGACCTTTGCCTTTATAATTTCTTCGGTTTCGGGCTATCTGGGATTTTATGTAAAGGGCGGATCCATGGATGTTGGTCGCGCCAGTACGCAGGCAGTAGTTTACAGCAGTATCCTCATTATTATTTTCGACCTTATTTTAACCCAATTGTTGCTGGTATGATCGTTGCAAAAAATATAAGCAAAGTGTATGGGGACAATGTGGTGCTCAACGACGTGAGCACTGTTTTTGAACAGGGCAAAACCAACCTGATTATCGGGCAAAGCGGCTCAGGGAAAACAGTTTTCATGAAATGCTGTATTGGATTAACACAACCCGATAAGGGAAGCATTTCGTTCAACAACCGTGAATTCTCCTCCCTGACCGAGAAAAAGAAGAAAGATATCCGCAAGGAAATGGGGGTGCTTTTTCAGGGTGGGGCACTTTTTGATTCGTTCACAGTGGAACAAAATGTGATGTTTCCCCTCAATATGTTCACCAAAATGAGCCTGGAGGAAAAAAAGGAACGGGTTAATTTTTGTTTGAAAAGGGTGAACCTGAAGAATGTGAACAACCTGATGCCTTCCGAAATTAGTGGTGGAATGATGAAACGCGTTGCTATTGCAAGGGCCATCTCCAACAGCCCCCAATACCTGTTTTGTGATGAGCCCAACTCAGGCCTCGACCCCAAAACGGCTGAAGTGATTGATGCACTGATCAGTGAAATTACAGAGGAATACAATATGACCACCGTGATCAATACCCACGATATGAACTCGGTGCTGCAAATCGGGCAAAAAATTTCGTATTTGTATAACGGGCAGCTCTGGTGGGAGGGCGACAAGCACACCATATTGGATGCTGATAACCCCGAATTGCGCGATTTTGTTTTTTCTACCGAACTTACACGCCGCATCAAACAACCATCTATATGAATTACCTCGACATCATTTCGGCACTTTTACTGGCCTGGTTTGCCTTTAATGGCTATCGCAAAGGCCTCATTGTAGAAGTAGCCAGCCTTGCAGCCCTTATCCTGGGCGTTTATGCTGCCTTGTATTTTTCGGATGTTACAGCCGACTTCCTGGTTGAGTATTTTTCGATGAGCACCAAATACCTGTCCATTATTGCTTTTATTCTCACCTTTTTAATGGTGGTCATCACAGTGGTGTTTGTAGGGCGTATTGTTGAAAAATTTGTTGATTTGCTGCTGCTTGGCTTCCTCAACAAGCTGACCGGTGCCGTTTTTGGGCTACTGAAGGGTGCATTGATCATTAGCTTGTTAATTTGGGTATTCAATTATTTTGACCCGGACCAAAAACTCATCACCCAACAAACCCGCACAGAAACCATGCTGTTTAAGCATATCGAACAAATTGCACCTGCTATATACAACCGCATCGAATTTTTACATGATATTGAAATAAAAGACCCCTTTTCAACGGATCAAGACCCGTTGATTTAGTTTATCTTACACAATGGGTCCCTGAAGCCTTATGATTGAAAATGAACAAACGGCCCGGCAAATGAATGCGCTGGGAAAAGCGCGCACCCCCTTTTTGTTTGTCCTGGATTTTAATTTGCAGCAACCAGTTATTATTCCCCTGTCAGCAGTTGACCCAAAACAAATGCTGTATGCGGTGAATGGCATCACCAATGCCGCAGATGAAAATACAAAATCGTATCCCCGACTGCACTTTCAGCCTGATCAATTAGATGAAGTCAGCTACTTTAAGGCATTCGAAAAAGTAATGTTCCACCTGAACCGGGGCGATTCTTATTTGTTGAACCTGACCATGCCGGTGAAAATAAGCTGCAACCTGACTATGGAGCAAATATTTCATAAAAGCAATGCCCGCTACAAACTTTGGTTCAAAGATAAGTTTACAGTTTTTTCGCCGGAGCCTTTTGTACGTATTGTGAACGGAAAAATTTTCTCCTACCCCATGAAAGGCACAATTGATGCTGCTGTACCCGATGCCATGAACAAACTGATGAACAACGAAAAGGAATTGGCCGAGCACTACACCATCGTGGACCTCATCCGCAACGACCTGAATATGGTGGCCGAAAAAGTGCGTGTGGACAAATTCCGCTATGTGGAAACCTTGCAGACTTCCCGTGGCAAACTGTTGCAAACAAGCTCGCTGATCAGTGGTCAATTGCCTGAAAATTACCGTGAAATCATGGGTGACATTCTCTTGCGCTTGCTACCGGCAGGCTCGGTTTCGGGGGCACCCAAAAAGAAAACTGTTGAGATTATCCATGAAGCCGAACAATACGAACGGGGCTATTATACCGGGGTTTTTGGCTATTTCGATGGCAACAACCTCGACTGTGGAGTGATGATTCGATTTATCGAGCAGCAAGGGGACCAACTTGTATTTAAAGCAGGTGGCGGCATCACAGTCAACTCAAACGCCAGGGAAGAATACAACGAATTGATCAGCAAGGTGTATCTTCCATTTTGAAAACAGCGCGGATGAACGAATTATTTCCCTTTTTTGAGAGCATCAGGCTGTACAATGGACAATTTGCGTTGGTCGCATTGCATGAAAAGCGCATGAAGGCCACCCAGATGCAATATTATGGTAAAGCAGCTGAAGTTAACCTGCGCGATTATCTGCACCAATTTGAATTTCCCCAAAAAGGATTGTTCAAGTGCAGGTTGCTATATGGTATGGATTTGGCGAAGCCTGAATTCATCCCCTACTCAAAACGGGTGATTCATACAATCCGGCTAGCTGAAGCCAATATGCTGGACTATCACTCAAAATATACCAACCGCGGCCCCATTCATGCTCTTTTCGAACAGCGTAAGCAGTGCGATGACATTTTGATTGTTCAAAACGGGATGCTTACCGATACCTCTTATTGCAATATTATTTTTGAGTTGGAAGGGGAATGGTTCACACCAAGTAAGCCGCTATTGGCGGGTGTTCAGCGGCAATTCCTGTTGGATGAGGGTATGATAAGGGCTTTCCCCATTAAACCCGGCGATTTGTTTAAATTCAGCCGGTTTCGCCTGGTGAATGCCATGATTCCGTGGGAAGAATCGGTTTGCTTGCCTATTGCGAATATTAAGATGTGAAATAAGGCAGGAATCAGCTTTCCCGACCCACCAAAAATCAAGGCTGATTGTATTCCAACAGATTTGTTTTGTGCAGCATTTTTATAACCGGACAAAAAACCACCGATAAGGCTATTTCTCTGCCCTTAAATAAACTATGTGCTCTATGTGTCTATGTGTTTGACCAAAATGAACCACATAGTCACATAGGACACAATAAGGTTTGTTTTGTGCAGCAATTTAATCATCAGATAAAAAACCACCGATAAGGCTATTGCACTGTCCTTAAATAAACTATGTGCTCTATGTGTTTTTGTGTTTGAAAAAACTATCGAGTTCCTATGTAGGCACCTATGCAACCTATCAACCTAATAAGTCATACAAAATACAACCACGCATGCACGGAGCAAATATTTCGTCCTATATTTGACCTCTATTTTCAAAAATCAACTGCTTATGAACTGGCTATTATTTTGGGTTGTTATTTACCTTTTGGTAATTATTTACCTCACCATCAAGCATATAAAACCCAAAGACCCGGAGAATTACCTGGTCAATAATCGAAGCACCAGGTTGTTGCCATTGGTGATTACCATTTTGGCCACTTTTGTAGGGGGAGGCACTTCCATTGGCTTGATTGCCATGGGCTATGAATCGGGATTTGCTGCTATTGGCATTGGC
>CAYTUA010000323.1:0-4309 GCA_964440855.1 uncultured Lentimicrobiaceae bacterium | reverse complement strand
TAAAGAAATATTTACTTTTTCTGCATTATATTGGTAGGCTGCTACTTTGTGTTGCTTTGTGGCCTTTGTGGGATAAAAATAAAATTTACCCACAAACTTTTCCCGTCCTTCGGGAGTCATGAAGGATTACTAAGGAAAAATGATGCTATTTGAATCTTAGTCCATAATATAAATAATTATTGGTTGTGCTGACAGAAGTAGAGTAACAAGCTGAAACCGGCAAAACCCTAATCATTCCCCACATCAGGCAACAAGGGCACAAAGCGAAACGCACCATGCTCTTCAGTGGTGGTAGTGCCATCGTTGTTTTTGATGATGCGCAACATTTGCTGCACATCATCCTGGCCATGAGGAATAACGATCATGCCACCCGGTTTGAGCTGTTCGATCAGTTTTTCGGGTATTTCGGGTGCAGCAGCTGTTATCAGGATGCGGTCATAAGGGGCATAGGCAGTAACTCCTTCGTTGCCATCACCCAAAAAAAGATTTACTTTATAGGGCAATGTCTGCAAAAATTGCTTCGTCCGCATAAAAAGCTTCCTTTGACGTTCGATGCTGTATACTTTTGCACCCATCTCAGCAAGTACACAGGCCTGATAGCCTGATCCTGTGCCAATTTCAAGCACCTTCATGCCACGTTTCACAGCCAACAATTCAGATTGAAAGGCTACCGTAAATGGTTGCGAGATTGTTTGGCCCGATCCAATGGGAAAAGGCTTGTCCTGATAAGCAAATTCAAGAAAGGAACTATCGAGAAAAAAATGGCGTGGAATTTTCTCAATGGCAGCCAACACAGCCTTGTCAACAATGCCTTTTTCACGAATGCCTTCAACAAGTTTCTTTCTTAATCCCTTGTGCCTGTAGCTGTCTTCCATTTACACAAAAACTATTCGGTAATGCCCGTATTTATAGCTATTCTAAATTTTGATAGTGCGAAAATAACAAAAGCAACAGCGCAAAATTGGCTACCTTTGCACAAAATTATTCCTATGTTGAAAATTGGCGTTCTGGGCGCAGGCCACCTGGGTAAAATACACATCAAGTGTATCAAGCAAATTCCTAACTTTGAGCTTATTGGCTTTTATGATACAGATACTGAAACGGCTGAAAAAGTTTCTGACGAGTTTCAGCTAAAAGCATTTGACAGCATCGATTCCCTTATTGATGCCGTTGATGTGGTTGACATAGTAACGCCCACTGTTTCGCATTATGCATGTGCTTCGCAGGCTTTGCGTAAATCCAGGCATGTATTTATCGAAAAGCCCATTGTAGCCACACCGGCAGAAGCGCTTAGTTTGATGGATCTTGCAAAGGAAGCACAAGTGAAGGTGCAGGTTGGCCATGTGGAGCGATTCAATCCCGCTTTTATTGCCGCACAGTCGACCATTAAAAATCCCATGTTTGTTGAAACACATCGCCTGGCCATGTTCAACCCCAGGGGTACGGATGTGCCTGTTGTACTCGATTTGATGGTGCATGATATTGATATCATTTTGAGTGTAATACGCTCTTCCATCAAGAAAATAAGCGCCAGTGGCGTCTCCGTCGTCAGCGACACCCCCGACATCGCCAACGCACGCATTGAGTTTACCAATGGTGCGGTTGCCAACCTGACTGCAAGCCGCATTTCAATGAAAAACATGCGTAAATCCAGGTTTTTCCAGAAAGATGCCTATATTACTGTTGATTTTCTGGAAAAGAAAGCCGAAATAGTTCGCATGAAAAGTATTGACAAAGAACCTGAAAACCCCATGTCGATGGTGATTGACCTGGGAAATGGCAAAGGCATGAAAGAAATCATTTTTGACCAGCCCGAAGTAAAACCTTCAAATGCCATTGTAGCTGAGTTGGAAAGTTTTTACAACGCCATCACCAGCAACCAAACCCCTCCTGTGAGCATCGAAGATGGCTACAATGTGTTGGATGTTGCCTACCAGATTCTGGAGAAAGTAAACAGCACAAGCAGCAAACTGCAATAATTACTAACCGCAAACAATAAGCCGTTGGATTGTTTCGTTCTCAAGTGAAACCTTAGAAAACCAAAAACCGCTACTATGCTGCTGCGAAGCGTCTCTACGACCTTTCTGTTGTTGTTTTTATCAAGCTTGCTGATCTTTTCGGGATGCCGCAAATTTGAAGGCGACCAAACCATACCCGCCTATTTGCAAATCGACTCCATCAGTGTAAATGCTGATTACTTTGTTTATGGAAGCAGCACACATAAAATTACAGATGCATGGGTATATGTGAATGATCAACTGATCGGAGCATTCGAACTGCCAGCTACATTTCCGGTACTGGCAAGCGGTATAAACAAACTGGAAATCAGACCCGGCATCAAGCTGAATGGCATCGCTGCCACACGCGTCCCCTACCCCTTTTACAAACCCTTTATTCAGGAAGAGTTTAGCTTTGCTGAAGACAGCACCTCTCGTATAAATCCTGTACTGACCTATTATGACAATACAGTGATGCCTTTGGTTGATGATTTTGATAAGGCAAGCATCAGCTTTGAAAAAACGGGCAAAAGCGATACCACCATTATTAAAACAACTGAAAACGCTTTGTATTCTGAATATTCGACACATTCAGGCCTCATCCATCTCAAAGACGACATAAAACGTTTTGAGCTGGCCACTGTAGATTTATACCAACTGCCGGGCCAGGGACAGCCTGTATTTTTGGAAATCGATTATAAATGCGACAAACCCTTTGGAGTTGGCTTGTTTGTTGATGAATTCAGTACCATTACCGTAGCACAACTGATTGTGGTGAATAGCAGCGAAAACTGGAATAAAATATATATCAACCTGGGGCCTAATATTTCCCTCTATGGCAATAGTGCACGCTTTAAAGTCTTTTTTGAAGGCAAGCTGAATGAAGACGACGCGGAAGCCAGGTTTTATTTTGACAATATTAAACTAGTTCATAGATAAGTATTTATGAATACACGTTTACAAGTAGCGAAGTATGTAATTCTCGATTGGTTGGCCGCCCTGCTTGCCTGGATACTTTTTTATGTGTTCAGGAAACAGGCAGAGGACCCCTATTTTCATGAATATTTCGAAATTATTTATGACGACCCAAAATTTTGGTATGGCATCGTACTGATTCCGCTGGGCTGGCTGCTTTTGTATGCCATGGTTGGAACGTATCGAAAAATTTATCGCAAAGCACGTTTGAAAGAGTTGGGTCAAACATTTATTCATACCCTGATTGGGGTTACGGTAATCTTTTTTGTTGCCATACTGGATGATGTAATTATTACCTATAAATCATATTACCAGTCGTTTATAATATTATTCACCTTACATTTCCTGCTTACCTATTCGGGCCGTCTGGCACTTACCTCCGTAACAGTTCGTAAAATTCACAAAAAACTCATCGGTTTTAATACAATCATTGTTGGCAGCAATGGAAACGCCATGGCCATATACAATGAAATTGAAAACCAAGAGAAATCAGCAGGTAATATTTTCGTGGGTTTTGTAAGTGTTCACGACAAGAATGAATACAAAATCGGCAAAATCCTGACCCATTTGGGGCATTATGAACAATTGAAACAGATTGTGACTGAGCATCAGGTTGAAGAGGTGATTATCGCCATTGAACGTTCTGAAACGGATACCATCGACAAAATCATAGCCAAACTGGAAGACACAGCCGTTGTGATCAAAATCATACCCATTATGCAGGACATCCTGCTGGGATCCGTAAAACTGTCGGGCATCTGGCACGCCCCGCTCATTCAGATTTCGCCTGATTTGATGCCTGCCTGGCAACAAAGTATTAAAAGGATCATGGATGTAGGGATTTCCATCGTGGCTATGGTGTTGCTAATTCCACTTTATGTGTTCACGGCCATAGGTGTGAAGCTTTCTTCCAAAGGCCCTATTCTGTATTCCCAGAAAAGGGTTGGCATCAGGGGCAAGTCGTTTAAAATGCACAAATTCAGGAGTATGTACGCCGATGCCGAAAAAATGGGGCCCCAGCTGTCAAGCGACGACGACCCGCGCATTACACCTTTCGGCAAGTTTATCCGTAAGGTAAGGCTCGACGAAATTCCGCAGTTCTACACAGTTCTGAAAGGTGATATGTCGCTGGTGGGCCCCCGTCCCGAAAGGCAATATTATATCGATCAGATTGTGAAAAGGGCACCCCATTACAGACTCTTGCTTAAAGTGAAACCGGGCATTACCTCATGGGGCCAGGTTAAGTTTGGCTATGCTTCTGATGTAGATGAAATGATCGAACGCTTGAAATACGACATTCTTTACATCGAGAATATGTCGATTGCCATGGACCTTAA
>CAYTUA010000322.1:0-2555 GCA_964440855.1 uncultured Lentimicrobiaceae bacterium | reverse complement strand
ATAATTGAAGAAAAAGACCTTGAAAAGTTTATAATGGTAGGCGACCGCGTGCTGGTAAAACCCAAAACTCCCTCAAGCAAAACCAAAACCGGCTTGTACTTGCCACCTACTGTTCAGGAGAGTGAAAAAGTGCAAACCGGTTACATTGTAAAAGTGGGACCGGGATACCCCATACCTGCGGTTACGGAAGAAGACGAAGCCTGGAAACAAAAACAAGACAATGTGCGGTATGTTCCGTTGCAGGCTCACCGTGGCGACCTGGCTGTTTACCTCAACAAAAGCGGTTTTGAAATTGAATTCAACAACGAAAAATACATCATCCTCCCACACTCCGCCATCCTGATGATTATCCGCGATGAAAACCTGATGGCATAAAAGTTTCCAATTACTCCACTTTTTGAGAGTTTGAGCGGTGTGATTGATTTACCTGCTGCCTTTTTTTCAAATATTATACTTTGTCATTATTTTTATTTTCAATATAATTGGTGGGTCAACATTTTTTGTTTGCTCAGTAAAATAGCTTTATTTACAACCAGTTATTATTTAGAATTAGGAAGACAGAATAATCAATGAATTCAAATCAGGAAAGTGCATCCCGATGGCTTACTAAATGGATAACCGAAGCGAGGCGATCGTATATCTCCGCTTCGGCATTAACACTCTTAAGTGCAGGATGTTTTGTCGTTTTTAGTTGGTACTTGTCGGAGTTCGCTGCTTCGTGGCTTAACTACGGTCAGATCTTACCCCACACGCTGCTGTATGCATCAGTATTTCTTACAGGCAGATATGTTTTTGCCCATTTTTCGTCATTAATAAACTACAGGGCTGGAAATATCATTGTTTCCAAAATCAAAAAGAAGCTTTATCCCAGACTGCTCAATAACAGTCAATCAGACTCCATATCGAGTACTTTGTTAGTTACCAGGGTGAGCGATGACCTGAAACCTTTTTTCTCTTTTTTTATACCTTATGCTATAGCTTCGGTTTTAGTTGGCCTCCTTTTGTTGATCGTTAGTTTCTGGTTCGAAATATGGGTTGGAATCATTCTATTTATCTCCTTTTTAGTCATTCCTCTGCAGATGATAATGATAGGCATAGGTGCTGAATCACTTCATAAAAAGCACATCAATCTTTTCATGAAATATTCGGCGGTTTTCTATAATCGCCTTCATACAATTGCCGAAATTGTCAATTTAGACCATTTAAAACCACAATACTGGTTTTTGTCTGAAAAAAGTAAGGCGCTTAACAAAGCAACTACCAATGTGATGCAGGTTGCCATTCTGTCGTCGGCAGTATTGGAACTTTTTGTTTCCATTGCTATCGCTGCTGTTGCTATTTATCTGGGGATGAGCCTTCTTGGATTAATGCCAGGTTCCAGCCAAGGGAAGGGCTATGATTTCCATATTGCACTGTTTTTGCTTATGCTTACACCCTATATTTTCTATTATCTGCGAAAATTCGTGAGTTCCTACCACGACAGGAACAAGGCATTGGCATCGACCAAATTACTGATGCCATTATTGAATGATAAAGACGAAGTACCCATTACAGTTGAAAATGAAAATCTGCAGACTCTTGAAATCAATGATTTGAGCTTTGCTTATCCCGATTCGTTGGTAAAAGTACTGCACAACATTCAACTTAAGCTGCCAACGAAAGGGCTGGTTCTGGTGAAAGGTATTTCAGGTTCGGGAAAATCTACCTTGCTAAAGATCTTTTCCGGAAATCTGATGGTGAAAGATGGATTGGTTTCGGTAAACGGAAATAGCAACCCATGGTCAGTCCAATGGCTTAACGCGAACTCGTCCTACATGAACCAGTTTCCCTTCATCTTTGACGGAACATTACGATACAATGTTTTTCTTGATAAGGTGTATGAAAAAGAAAGCCATTATCCTGAATTTTTAGAAAAAGTGCTGGCTAAAAAGGAAGACGGATGGCAAACAGTATTAAGCCATAATGGAAAACAACTATCGGGAGGCGAAAAACAATTGGTTACGCTTGCCCGGATGATGCTATACCCAAAACCAATAGCAATTTTGGACGAACCTACCGCAAATCTTGACACAGGAACTGTCGAAATCATTCTGGAGCAAATTGAGAAATTGGCCCAAAACAAGCTACTTATCATTGCCTCGCATGAAGAAAAGTTCGATGCTATTGCTGATACAATCCTAAATTTAAACTGGGGAGAACAGATGACGTATGAGTAAATTTATTCTTAAACATATAATACAGCCCTTAGCGGGCAGATGGCTGTCGGGCATTTTTCTGCTGCTATTCTGGACGCTGGCTTTCATAGCCCTTCCTGCTATTTCAGGTTGGTTTCTTGCTGCTTGCAGTTTGGCATTTATTACGGCAAATACCTTATTTGCTTATTTGGTCCCATCATCCATTATTCGTTTCCTAACATTGTTGCGCACGGCAACGAGATATTTTGAGCGCCTGGAAAATCATAAAACCACCCTTGATGCCCAGCGAAGCCTGCAACTGAAAATTTTCGAGTCGGTAGCCCGATTTCCCTATTTCAAAAAACAAGTCAATAATAATTC
>CAYTUA010000321.1:0-2750 GCA_964440855.1 uncultured Lentimicrobiaceae bacterium | reverse complement strand
TCTGTATTGATCAGGTTGGCATCTTTATGGTAAGTATAATAATTAGCCAGGTTCATGGCGCGTCGTGCAATAGTGGTATTGCTATTAACAAAACGGCTTTCTTGCTGGTTTTTGATCTTTTGCAATTCCTCTTCCGAAATCAACTCGGTGCGCACACGTTCCAATTCCTCGTTGATGGAAGCCTCCATATCGGTGAGGTCAACACCCATATTTGGCAAGGCAAATACAAGGTTAATACCCTCGTCTTCCAGTCCGAGTGGAATGGCCATTACCTGCAAAGCTTTTTGCTCGCGGTTAACCAGGCGACGGTAAAGCCTGCTACTTTGTCCATCGCTGAGCAAGGTGCCGAGCATGCTCACAGCATAGTAATCATCTGAACCCAAAGGTGGGATGGAATAAGCCTGAATAACGGCAGGAAGCTGGATATTGTCATATACAGTATCACGAATTTCCTGTTGCTTCACCGGCTCAGTAACCAAGGGGCGGAATACCTCTTCCCTTCCGGAGGGAATATCGCCAAAATACTTTTGCACCAATTGTTTGGTTTCATCAATATCGATATCACCTGTCACAACCAACACAGCATTATCGGGCACATAAAACATATCATGAAAACCTTTTATGTCTTCCTCGGTAGCATTGCGTATGTGTTCATCCTTGCCCAAAACATCACTTTTGTATGGGTGAACAGTATAGGCTCTTTTAATAGTTTCCGTGAGAATACGTCCGTAAGGCCTGTTGTCGCGGGTTTGTTTCATTTCTTCGGTTACTACCGACTTTTGTGTGGCAATTCCAATGGAATCGATAACCGGGTGCAACAAGCGCTCCGACTCAAGCCACAGCCCCAGTTCCAATTGATTGGAAGGCAGCAGCACGAAGTAATTTGTTACATCAAAACTGGTGTATGCATTGAGCGAACCACCGGCCATTTCAACAATTTCGGAGAACTCTCCCCTGCCGATATTTTTCGATCCCTCGAACATCAGGTGCTCGAAAAAATGGGCGAAACCAGTGCGTTCAGGGTTTTCATTTTTGGCACCTACATGGTACATAATGTTGACAACAATATTGGGTGTTGTGTTGTCCTGGTTTAGGATTACATGTAAACCATTTTCTAGTTTAAACTCTGTAAACTCGATACGGGGCGCTTCGTCGGCTTGGAGAATGACC
Source organism: uncultured Lentimicrobiaceae bacterium (assembly GCA_964440855.1). Lineage (GTDB taxonomy): Bacteria > Bacteroidota > Bacteroidia > Bacteroidales > F082 > CALAZZ01. The sequence continues at coordinate 1,580 of CAYTUA010000321.1, read as the reverse complement.
GAAAATAGCAACCCAAACGCTAATAATGCGCTGAATTTTAGTTTCATAAGTGTATTTATTAATTAATTATCATTTTACTTAATGGTCAGGCAGACCGATGTACTTTTTAAGTCTGCTAATTTAATAACAATATAGTGACAGTCCAACAAATAATAAAAATGTTTTAGCTGGTTGACCAGTAAAGACTAATCAATTGAACTACGCACTTTTTGGGTATAATTTCGCAGCGATTTACCAAGTTCCAAATTGTTTTGAGCCATGTCATTTTTGATCCACAAAGCTGCAATAACATGCGTTAGCTGCTCGCCTTCGTCCTCCCCTTCCACTTCAATGGGCATTGGTTTTTCTTCATAAAGGGCCTCTTCGGCAGATTGCAACTCGTCCACGCTATATTGGTTCACTAATTTGCGTATAGCAGGCACTTTCATACTATAAAGCTTTTATCATGTCAACGATGGTTTCTTCGCGGGCTGTTGCTTTGCCGTCAACTTTATTCCCATTCTTAAATGTAGCGAAGAAGGGCAGGTTATCAACTCCGGCCAGTTTGCGGGATTCGGGATTTTCTTCCGCATTCACATCCAAAAACACGACCCCTTCAAAACGCTCATCACCTGAAAGGCGCTTAAATTTGGGCGCAAACAAGCGGCAGGTGCCACACCAATCGGCAAAGTATTTAACCACCACTTTGTCGTGCTTTGCGATTAAAGTGTTGAAATCTGTATCATTTGCTTCAATTAAAGCCATATCAATCAATTGTTTTAGTTAATAAATCAGGTTTTTCGTTTTCACAATTATTTGTCACTTATCCAGTCGTTGTTCTATTCAGTCACGTAGCAACATTTCTCTATGTGACCTATATGCCTATGTGGTTCAATCTATCTTTTAAACACATAGAGCACAGTAGGTTTGTTTATTACATCAAGTTCTTTATCCATTCATCATCGCTTTTTCTATGGTTGTTTCATTCAGTCAGGCAGCAACATTTCTCTATGTGGCTGTGTGCCTATCTACCCGGCGGCAGATAAGTGTGGTTCTATCTGTTTTTTAAACACATATAAGCAGACTAATAATCACCATGCTTATCACCTTTGATTTCAAACAAGACCTTCAATCATGTGCAAAAATAGTTTATGTTACAATTGAGACAAGTTATTTAACGAATAATAACAGCTTTTGCTTATTTTCGCCTGCTATGGCTGCACATCCATTTACTGAAGTAAACACGGGCATCACCCACAGTTTTCTCCTGCCCTGCCCCGATGGTTTTATGCTGATTGACACCGGATACAGCCACAACTACAATGCTTTTGTAAAACTATTAGGCAAACATAGTATTAAGTTGCAACAAATTAAATACCTGCTACTTACCCACCACCATCATGACCATACCGGATTTGCTTCGCGTCTTCGCAAACAAAGTGGTTGCAAATTAATTGCGCACCAAAATGCCAGGCCGTATTTGTCAAGTGGCACCATTTCTACCAACTTAAAGCCATTGAATAGTTGCATCAGGCGTTTGCTTTTCCTTCTCGGGCCTTTGATGCCAAAAGCAGTATTCGAGCCGGTTGATTTACAACAAG
>CAYTUA010000320.1:0-2571 GCA_964440855.1 uncultured Lentimicrobiaceae bacterium | reverse complement strand
TTGTGGGTCAAGTTGTTCGGCTTCAAAACGGATGCTGCCGGTTTGAGGGTTCAGCAACATGCCACCATCGGTTTTCTTTTCTTCGTCGGAGAATTTTTTCACAGCTTCTTCAAAAGTAATCTCACCAGCCCGAATTAAGCCTGCAATTGAATCCAACTCCAGACGGGCAGCTTCGAGTGATTCGGGTGAGGCCTTGGCAGCCAGCAATATGTGTCGTACATTCACGTACTCGCCACGACGTTCAATCAATTGCATAATGTGAAAACCAGCTTCTGTTTCAACTATTTCTGACACTTCACCTTCCTTCAACCTAAAGGCAACAGCCTCAAATTCAGGGTACAATTCACCGCGGCCATACAAACCCAATTCACCACCTTTGCGCGCCGAGCCGGGGTCTTCTGAGTAAAGGATGGCCAGTGTTGAAAAGCGTTCGCCTTCCAAAATTCGTTTTCTTAGTTCATGCAGGCGTTCACGAACAGCCAGTTTTTCGTCGATGGTGATGGGTGGTTTTTTTATAATATGGGCAATTTCATATTCTGTATTTACCATCGGGATGCTGTCTTTGGGGATGGAGCGAAAAAAAGATTTTATTTCCGATGGGGTAACCTGCACATTGGACATGATGCCGTTTTGCACCTGTTCAACAAGCATTTGATCCTCAACCAGGCGACGCAATTCGTCCTTTATTTCATTGATGGATTTGTTGTAATACTGTTCAAGTTTTTCCTGCGAGCCCAATTCACTAATAAAATAGCGCAAACGGCGTTCCATTTCCATTTCCACCTGCACGGAGGTCACTGTAACGCTGTCCACTTCGGCCTGATTGAGCATCAGTTTTTGAAATAACAGGTCTTCGAGTATCTGACACCGTATTTCGTCAGCCGTGCCACTTATGCCACGCTGCAAACGGTATTGGATGTATTGGTTTTCAACATCAGATTGCAGGATAATGTTTCGCCCCACAACGGCTACTACCTGGTCAATTACCATGGGTTCCTGCGCTTGTGTAGCAGGCGCAATAAAAAGCAAGCTGAGCAGCAGCGTCTGGATAAAGAATTTAGGGTGAAAGGTCATTTTATGTAGTTCTGATAAGTTATACAATATTCGTTTTAATAGATTTCAAAAACATGGTCGCGTGTAGCCTGCTCGATGAGGTTGTTTTTCATTTCACTGATAAGCAGTCTTTTGCGTTTGTTTAAGATGATATTCTTTATGTTGTCGCGCACCAATTGCAGAGGCGAGAGGCTTTCGCTTACCATGAAGTCGCGAATGAGCAAGAGGTAGGTTACAGGATCGTCTTCAATTTCAATATAACTGTTTGTTTTCAAAAACAATTCCTGGTTATAGGTTTCAATGGGGATCAGATTCAATAACTGGTCAAAACGGAGCCATGTTTCATCATTAAGTTGGTAGCTTATAGCATATTGGCGGGCATAGATATCAAGTGAATCGAGCATCAGGGTGTCGGGATTGTTCATCAGCTCCCTGAAATAGGATATTTCATCAGCCTGATAAGGCAAGCCCACATAAATGGCACGTACGATGTTGTATTTCAAACTGAAGTTGCTTATGTTTTCTACATAATATTTCTCTATTTCAGCGTCTTCAACCAGCGTATCCAGATTTTGCTTTATGAGTTCAGATTCGTAGGCGAAGATGATAAGTGAATTGCGGTATTCATCAAGTTCTTTACTAAAATCGAGTTGTTTAGGTGTTAGGTTGCGTTCGGCCTGATGGATGAGTAAGCGATTTTTTATCCAGTTGTCAATAAAGTTTTTTGTCAACAACAAGCTATCCCTTGCAGAAGTGCCGGCAGGGATTACATCAATCAGATCGCTTTCATACAGATAGTTCCCGTGAGCTTTGGCCAATACAGCACCCTTGTCGCTTTCCGGTGTGGGTTCGCAACTGCTTATCAATGCCATAAGGATAAAGAACGGGAATAACCTTTTCACCTCTTATTTTTTGTTTTTCACTTTATCAAAAACCTTTTGGTTTACTTTAACCGGATACTTGGCCCGCAATTCTTCCATCCATTGTTTCTCAAGGTGGTTTTGATAATCAGAAGTAATCAAGCCCCTGGCCTCGTTCAATGCTTTTGGCTGAACAGCAAGTACTTCCCTTACACGAACGAACACACTAAAGCGATCTACATCCGACTTAAAAGGTCCGTAAAGTCCTGGTTCCCATTCAGCCATGTCCACAAATTTGTTGTCGCCTTCTTCAAATTTTCCCGGCTGTATCCTTACTGCCCGCAGGCTATCAGCAGCAAGGGCATCCCTGATTTCAAAATCATCATCATATTTTCTAATAATCTGACTTGCTTTTTCCAATTCCCGCTCATCAGTTATCGTGTACAAGGTAGTGCTTAAGCGTTTGTTCCACATATAATTTTCTTCATTTTCGGCATGGAATGCCTTCAGACCGGTGGTATCTTTCACCGCTTTAGACCATACTTTTTGGTCCATCAGGTCAAACAACAAAATGCCGTCGCGGTATTCTTTCATAAGCATGGCAAACTCAGGATGCTTTTCCTCGAGCATGCTATCTTCGTAATTGATGGCACTTTCG
>CAYTUA010000319.1:0-2892 GCA_964440855.1 uncultured Lentimicrobiaceae bacterium | reverse complement strand
TTTTACACAGTAAAAGAAGGCATTTTTTTACACATAAGCAATTTTTTTTAAAAAAGGGTGTAATTTCAATTTTTTTTTATCTTTGTCGTAAACAATTCTTTTTTTTAAACACAACTAATCCATTTATTATTAATCAAAATTCAACAACATGAAAAAACTTCTATGCTTAACAATTGCGTTGGCCTTTGGCGTAACAACTTTTGCCCAAAGGACTTACCAAAAAATCAATCACCCCAAGGCAAACGAAGCCGTGCAGGCAACGTACCAAGCGCCCAGTGATCCGGCTGTTGAAGCCACTGCATTTACCCCACCGGAAAGTATGGTGCAGGTGCAAACCAGCAGAAGCAGCATGAACTATGAGGAAACCCATGTCTGGACAACCCAATATGACCTTCAAACCAATGCTGCCTTGGGTAATCGTGTTTACCAATGGCCTGATGGAACTGTGGGTGCTGTCAGCACATGGAGTACGGCTGATATTACTGCAACGCGCGGGGCAGGCTACAACTTTTTTGACGGTGCAAGCTGGGGGCCTTTACCAACCCAACGCATCGAGCCGGTATATTCAGGCTGGCCATCATACACCGCTGTCGGAGAGAATGGTGAAGCTATAGTTTCACATGGCGGAACACCGTTTGGAATTAACTTTTACAAAAGGGAAACGAAAGGTGAGGGTGACTGGGTGCAGTATGATTTGCCGCCAAATCCTGAAGGCTTCGAACTCACATGGCCAAGGTTAATATCCTCCGGTGACAATAATAATCACTTGCATGTAGTAGCTACTGACCAAGTAGGCAACGACCCGATGTTCTATACTTTTTCACTGGACGGCGGCGAAACATGGAACGAGTGGATGGATATGCCTGCACTTGATTCAGAATTCTACAACTGGAACCATTCAGCTGATGATTATGTTTTTGCAAGAAATGGGGATGTTGTTGTATTGGCATTTTTCAGTGCCTGGATGGACATGTTCTATTTAAAATCAACAGATGGTGGTGAAAACTGGGAACACCATGTTGTTTGGGAACACCCCTATCCAAGTTTTGACTGGGATTTAACCATTACAACTGATACTCTGTATTCTGTGGATAATTCTGGTGCAGTTGCCATAGACAATGATGGAATTGTTCACTTGGTATGGGGCATCGCAAGAGTAGGTCATAATGAACCAGGTACAACTTACCAATATTGGCCAATTACAGATGGTATTGGATATTGGAACGAAACCATGGGGCAAATTCCTACCAATCCGGACAACCCACACCACACACTTAACCCTGATAATCTCTGGGAAATGGATATGCTCGTTGGTTGGGTACCTGATGAAGATGGAGATGGAGAAGTAAATATTTTTGACTTTGAAATCATGTCTTACAGAGCCTTAGGCCTTTCGACCTATCCTACCATATCCATTGATGAAGTTGGCACCATTGTGGTGGCTTATGCAACTGTTTCAGAAACGCGCAACAATGGCGAGTTTTACTACAAGAGTATTTATGCTTCTTACAAAGATGGTGTTTACGGCACATGGTACTATGCCGAGGATAACCTGATGGACAACTTTATCCATTTGTTTGATGAGGGATACGGTACTACTGCTGCAGCCAATGCCTATGACAATACCTTCTGGTTGATTTACAATGCTGACAACACACCCGGACTTGCTTTGGATGAAGACCATGCTTATCAGGACAACTTTATGTTTGCGGTAAAATTAAATCCGGTTGTTGTTGGCCTCAACCAATACATCAACCCCATTACCAATATCTCAGCAGCTTATCCCAACCCGGCTGCCGGCAGTCACGTTTACTTTGACCTAAACCTGTCAAAAGCCTCAAAAAACATTGTTGTGGGCGTTTACAACTTGGCCGGTCAACTGGTATCGCAACAAAAAATGAGTGCATCCATGGGCATGGAACGCATTGCCATTGAAACCAACAACTTGCAAAGCGGTGTGTATTTCACCACCATTACAGTTGACAACTACAAGGAAACCAGGAAGTTTGTTGTAAAATAATTCAACTTTCGTTTTCATTCTTACCAAGAAGGCTGCCTGTTGAGGCGGCCTTTTTGTTTGTTGTCAGAAAAAAAGGGAATCTAGAATAATGAATACTGAATCTTGAATCTTGATTTCTCCAACTTCAAGATTTAAGATTGGATATTCGATATTCGAGATTCAACATTCGATATTCAAGATTCAAAACAAAACTGTTAAACTCCCCTATTTCCTTAATGATAAGAAGCTGACAACAAAAGCAATCGCTATATTAAAATTCATTCAAGCGTTGCAACAAAACAATGCACGCATAAAATAATACGGCTTTTTAACAAAATATATTCGTTGGATTACTTATAAAACCGTATCTTTGCCCTGATTGAGTCTATGTTAGCAACAACTAACAGCCTTATTAATAACTTATTAAAATCTTACACAAAATGAGAAGAAGTTTACTTTTTGCGGCAGCTATGGTCATTGGCGTGGCCGTTTTTGCCCAAACAGGGTTCAACCAGTTGAAGAACCCCCGGTTGCTCGAAACAGCCGAAACATCAATGAGTCCCGTTGCGCTTGAAGAATATGTTGAGCCAATGGAATTTACACCCATTACCAATATGGTTCAGGTACCGACTGTAAAAAACGGTCGTAACATTGAAGAAACCCATATTATGACCACACAGTACGACTTGCAAACCAATACTTCCCTTGGAAGTCGCGTTCATGCATGGCCTGATGGAACCGTTGCTGCTACTGCCACATGGAGTGTTGCTGGTGGCCCAAGTTTTCCAGACAGAGGGACTGGTTACAACTATTACGACGGTGCCGCCTGGGGCCCTATGCCAACAGAACGCGTCGAAGGCGATGTGTATTCAGGTTGGCCTTCAATTATTCCT
>CAYTUA010000318.1:0-4127 GCA_964440855.1 uncultured Lentimicrobiaceae bacterium | reverse complement strand
GTCACAACCGGATTGTGAAGCAACCATGCCAGTGCCACTTCTCCAGGTGGGTGACCGATTTTTTTACACAGGCCTTCGTATTGCTCCAGTTGATGGCGTTTTGCTTCTAACTGTTTGAGATGTTCCTTATCCGAACGCCTTCCCTCCTTGTGTTTCTGTAGTGCACCACCCAAAAGCCCTCCTCCCAGCGGACTCCATGGAATCAATCCCAATCCGTAATGCCGGCAGGCCGGAATTACTTCCAGCTCCAGCATGCGGTTGTTGAGGTTGTAAATACTCTGCTCGCTCACCAACCCCAACAATCCCCGTTTGGATGCTTCCTGGCAGGCAGTAGCTATATCCCAACCCGCGAAATTGCTTGATCCAACATACACCACTTTTCCTTGCTTGATTAATGTATCAAAACTTTGCCATGTTTCATCCCAGGGACACTCACGATCAATATGGTGCATCTGATATAAATCAATTCTGTCGGTTTGCAGGCGCTTTAAGCTACCCTCACAATGTTTCATGATTTTATACGCACTCAGGCTTCGTCCATCACTGTTTACTTCGGGCAAATTTGCCTTGCGATCTACTGGATTGTAAACTTTAGTTGCCAGTACAATAGCATCCCGCCTTCCTCCACCTTGCGCCAACCATCTTCCGATGATCTCCTCAGTATATCCATGCTCCACCGACCAGCCATAAACATCAGCCGTATCAAAAAAATTGATGCCCAATTCCAAAGCACGGTCCATAATTTTAAAGCTGTCTTCCTCGCTTGTATGCCACCCAAAGTTCATGGTTCCCAGGCAAATATTGCTAACAAGCACACCGTGCCTTCCTAGTCTTTTATGTTTTACTGACATTTTGCTATCTCCTTTTTAATTAAAGTTTCAAATCTCTTGTAAGCCAATTTTTTATTGTAAATGTACTAAAACTAAGTAGAGTCAGCAAGAAAACCCATGTTTTTTTAGGTGTACTTGATAAGTGAGCGACAAACACAAGGCTTGCGATGGCAGAAAAAAGGGTCCCGATTTGTGCTTTACAAACGATTAACATTTAGGCTGGGGGCGCACCTCCCGAATAAAGATCTTGTGCTTGCTGCCCCAAAAGGCAAAACGCTGCAAATTATTTGTCCCCGCTTGAAGTTTTCCACCAATTATTTGTTGGACTCAGGCCTGGGATTACTTTTTCACCCAAAATGGGTGTAACCAGTTCGATATCATTGTCTGCTGCCATATTAGCAACCATTTGAATAGATCTATCCCAGGGATGTAATGCTAAATCAAAGGTAGCCCAATGAATGGGAAACATGAGTTTTGTATCTATATCCTTACATAATTGGATTACCTCGTCAGGGAAAAGGTGGGTCAAAGGCCATCCTTTATTCCAACCATCTATTTCCACAAAAGCCAGGTCAAAAGGGCCATATTTTTCTCCTATATCTTTCAGATGCTTGCCGTAACCTGTATCGCCACTAATAAACAGATTTTTATCTGCGCCCTGAATCGCAAAAGAGGCCCAAAGGGTTTTGTTTTTATCCTTATGGCTCCTTCCGGAATAATGTATCCCAGGCAGAGCGGTTATTTTTAAAGAGCCATAAGTCATATCCTGATTCCAGCCTAACTCTGTTATGTTGTCTTTCGGAACACCCCATCCCACCAATCTGGCTCCAACACCCAGTGGCACAACAAATTCTATATCTTTAGGTGCCAGAAATTTTATGGTTGCAGTTTCCAGATGATCATAATGATCGTGCGTAATGATGACTAAATCAATCTCCGGCAGTTCTTCTCTTTTGAGTGGAGACTCATCATACCTTCTAACAATGCCAGGAAAGGGACCTGCATTTTTAAACACCGGATCGAATAAGATCCGTTTTCCATCAAGCTCAACAATAATTGTAGAATGGCCAAACCACCAGGCGGCTAATTTAGAAGGTGTTTCTGAAAAGTCACTTTTGGTGATCATACGTTTTGGAAGTGGATGCTCCGGCGCGTAAGGTGACGTTTTAAAAAATCTTGCAGGACCGGGATCCCCTCCTGTGGTTTGTTCAGGATAATGAGTCAGCTTTTCAGGACTTATAAATTCATCGGTTTCTGAAGAATAATAATCCAAACCGGAGAATTCTGCCTTTCGGTCTTCCAACGAACCCATATTTCCAATCTGTTCATTTACATAATATGCAAGGCCCCCTATCAACATCAGAAGTATGGCCAAGGTCCATAGGGCTATTTTAGTTATTTTCCTCATGTCTAAAAATGGTTATTCTCTAATTTATTATTTATTAGCAGATTATTCTGGAATGCCTGATTTTTCAAGCTATTCTGTTGTTCGTGGCCCTATGGCAAATGTTACTAACAAGCATACCGTGCTTTCCAAGTCTATTATGTAACTGCTTTTCAAAGATGCTATACCCATTAAGCAATCAAATTTTTACAAGAAATCGCCATTTTTTTGTCCCCTACTTCTCACAAACCAGTCATGACCAGCCGGCCATGTTTGATGCCTTTCAGGCTGATAATGCCGTCGGCCAGTTCCTGCAGTTTGTGGGCTTTGCCTTTCAGGGCAATGGTTTCCAGGCAAAGATCGTGCTCCAGATGCACATGTTGGGTAGAAAGGATCAGGTCGTGATAGTCGTGTTGCACATGCATCAGCTTGTTGTTCAGTTCGCGCTTGTGGTGGTCATAAACAATCACGATGGCACCGGCAACTATTTGGTTTTCGTCAATCTTTTCGGCAACAAGCGTACGCTTCACCAGGTGGCCAATGGCCTGTGAGCGATTGGGAAAACTGTGTTTTACAACGAGTTGATCCAGTGCATTCAGCAGGTCCTCACCCAACGATACGCCAAATCTTTTTACTTGCATACTTCTCAAATTTGTTGTTTCAAAAATACACTTTGTTTACTTCGCAGCATCCAAAACGCCAAACCCAGAACGCCAAACGCCCCCCTACTTAATCATCTTCAGCATAGTAACTTCCTTGACCGACAGGTGGCGATAGCGGCCACGGGGCAGGTTCAGCTTGGTCAGGCCGGCCAGCATTACCCTGTCCAAACGGACAACCTTATAGCCCAAATGTTCAAATATGCGGCGTACGATGCGGTTCTTGCCCGAGTGCAATTCCAGGCCCACTTCTTTTTTTGAATCTGCTGTTTCCACCCACGCCACTTTGTCCACCTCGGCCTTTCCATCTTCCAGTTCAACGCCTTCCACAATCTTCATCATATCAGCTTTGCTCAGAGGCTTGTCCAGTTCCACATGGTATAGTTTCTTCACTTTGTGGCGGGGGTGCATCAAGCGCTTGGCCAGTTCGCCATCATTGGTAAACAATAGCAATCCCAAGGTGTTGCGGTCGAGGCGTCCAACCGGGTATATCCGTTCGGTGCATGCTTTGGCAACAAGCTCCATCACTGTTTTCCTGTTGAAGGGGTCCTCCGAAGTGGTGATATAATCCTTGGGCTTGTTGAGCAAGACATAGCGCAAGGTTTCGCGGCTCAGTGTTTGCCCGCCATACATCACTTTGTCGTGGATACTCACTTTGGTGCCTACTTCCGAAACAATCACGCCATTCACCTTCACCACACCGGCTTTGATCAGTTCGTCGGCCTCGCGCCTGGAGCAAACACCCGAATCGGCCAAATATTTATTCAGGCGCACCAGGCTATCTTTGGGGACTGATGCTGCTGCCGGCTGCCCCTTGGAACGTCCAAAGGGATTGGGGGTACGCTTCTTATATTTGGTACGTGCTGCCCTGTCCTCCACTGGTTTTTTGCCTCGTGAAGGGGTTTTGGCGGGGCTTTCTTCTCTGCGCTCTCTACGCTCGGGTTTAGCTGTTTCCGTTTTGCGCCCTGTTAAAGGGGTTTTGGCGGGGCTTTCTTCCCTGCGCTCTCTACGCTCGGGTTTACCTGTTTCAGTTTTGCGTCCTGTTGAAGGGCCTTTGTCTGTTGCTTTTTTCTTTCTATCGGGTCTTTGTCCCTGATTTTCTTTACGATTCATCTTTAAAAATTTGGCTGCAAAGGTAGTTTGTTTTTAGGTTCGTCCCAATTCGTCTAATACACTGAATCAGATGTGTAAAAGGATGAAAATTAGATTTTTTTGTAAAATAAATGACACTCCATTGACAATTCATCAAAAAAT
>CAYTUA010000317.1:0-2557 GCA_964440855.1 uncultured Lentimicrobiaceae bacterium | reverse complement strand
CTTTGAGTATTGCCATAGTTATTGCTTAATTAATTTTTGGTTAAATAATTAGTAAGATTTTGGGGGTTGCCGGTCATCATCATACTGTTCCGATGCCCCGGCTGCTTTCTGCAATGAAGTAATCAGTGCACCGAGCATTTTGGTCATTTCCATCAATTGATTGCGTCCATCATCTTCCTGTTCGTCGGTAATATAATGGTTGTTGTGCGCCAAAGTGGTAAACACAAGGCATTGGCGGATAGCACTTTTCGCAATCTTGAGGTGATACACAAATTGGGCCTTGTTGCGTGCCGACCCCTCAGCTATATTGAAGGCGATTTCCCTGGAAGCCTGATTGAAAGCCAGTTTAAAACCTGTATGGTCCGTATCGGGCATCAATGTGCTGATATCCTGAACCCAATTGACGTAGTCAAGTGCCTTGTGGTAAATTCTCAGGTCTTCGAACCTGAAAAAAGTCGGCATATTATCTGATGACTGATTCATGCGTAAGTCTTGTTAAGTTTGTTTATAGTTAAGGTTGTGCTTTCATAACTGTAGTCGAGGGACAACAGCCATGCAAGAATTAATTCACTTTAAAGCTTGTATCATTCTTCTCCAGAAATGCAATAATCTGACGGGCTGCTGCCAGTCCGGCATTGATATTGGCTTCGGAAGTTTGGGCACCCATCTTTTTGGGTGTAAAGAAAAACCGGCCTGCAAATGCAGCCAGATCCCCTGCGCAATCAGGTGCAATGTCCGAAACATATTTAAAATCATTGCGTTCGGCAAAAACCTTTTTTAAACCGTCTTCACAAATCACTTCTTTGCGGGCTGTATTCACCAAGGTGGCATTGGCCGGCATGTTCTTTAGCAATTCGTAATTGATTGATTTCTTTGTTTTGTCGTTGGCGGGAATATTTACCGATACATATTGACAAGAGCTGTACAGTTCTTCAACAGTATCAATCCATTGCACACCATCGGCTTCCATCGCTTCTTTCGTTACGAAGGGGTCAAAAGCCTTTACCTGCATACCAAAACCTTTGGCAATGCGGGCGATATTTCTTCCCACATTTCCATAGGCGTGTATGCCAAGGGTTTTGCCCAATAGTTCGCTGCCCGAAGTGCCATTGAACTGGTTACGGGCCTGATAAACCATCATACTCAGGGCCAGTTCAGCAACCGCATTGCTGTTTTGACCCGGTGTGTTCATCACTACAATATTTTTGGCGGTTGCTGCGGCAAGGTCCACATTGTCATACCCCGCTCCGGCACGCACAACAATCTTCAGGTTTTTTCCATTGTCAATTACCGCTTTGTCAGCTTTGTCGCTGCGGATGATGATGGCATCCACTTCAGCGGCAGCTGCGATAAAATCATCCTGGCTTGCATATTTTTCCAGGAAAGCGCAGTCGTATCCTGCTTCATCAAAAAGTTTACGAATGCCATCTGCTGCAACTTTAGCAAATGGCTTTTCTGTTGCTACCAATACTTTTGCCATTTTATTTCTGTTTTTTTTATTTTTTAATCTTTTCAAACTCCTGCATCACAGCGATAAGCGCTTCAACGCTTTCCTGGGGCAATGCGTTGTAAAGTGAAGCCCTGAATCCGCCAACCGAGCGGTGTCCTTTGATGCCGATCATGCCTTTTTCGGTGGCAAAATCAACAAATTCCTTTTCCAGTTCGGCATAGGCCTCGTTCATAACAAAGCAAACATTCATAAGCGAGCGGTCTTCCTTGGCTTCAACTGTGGCTTTGAACAAAGTATTGCGGTCAATTTCGTCGTACAATAAGCCAGCTTTGCGGATATTGATTTTTTCCATTTCGGCGAGGCCACCCATTTGCTTGAGCCATTTGAGCGTTTGAAGCGCAGCAAAAATAGGCACAACAGGCGGCGTATTAAACATCGATTCCTTATCGATATGTGTTTTGTAGTTCAACATGGTGGGTATCGGACGATCCACTTTGCCAAGGATGTCATTCTTGATGATCACAAAAGTAACACCGGCAGGGGCCAGGTTCTTCTGGGCGCCACCATATATAATGGCGTATTTGGAAACATCCACCGGACGGCTGAAAATGTCGGACGACATATCAGCTACCAAAGGTATGGGTGAATTCAGGTCTTCCCGTATCTCGGTGCCGAAAATAGTGTTGTTTGTGGTGATGTGAAAGTAATCAGCATCGGCAGGAATGGTGTAACCTCTTGGGATATAATTAAAATTTTTGTCATCTGAAGAGGCCACAACATCCACTTCACCAAAAAACTTGCCTTCTTTAATGGCTTTCTTCGACCATTCACCCGTATTCAGGTAGGCTGCTTTCTTTTGCATCAGGTTGTAGGGGACCATGCAGAATTGTGTGCTGGCACCACCGCCAAGAAATAGAACTGAATAACCCTCGGGTATATTCAGCAGCTCTTTGAACAAGGCTGTAGCTTCGTCCACAACGGCGACAAACTGCTTGCTGCGATGCGAAATTTCCATGAGGGATAATCCCATACCGGCAAAATCATACAAGGCTTTTGCCGTGTTTTCAATGGTGTACTGTGGCAGGATTGAGGGGCCTGCGTAAAAAT
>CAYTUA010000316.1:0-5414 GCA_964440855.1 uncultured Lentimicrobiaceae bacterium | reverse complement strand
GAAAAGGATATCTATATTCCGCGTATAAAATGGACAACAGATGCCAATCAATTGGCCGTTCAGCGCATGAACCGGCACCAGAACCACCTCGAAATTCTGCTGGCAGATGCCGCCACCGGCCAAACAAGCCTTATGTATGAAGAAACCAATGATTACTATATCGACATTACAGACGATTTGTATTTTCTTCCCGACAACAAACAGTTTATTATCAGCAGCGAAAAAGATGGCTACAACCATCTATACCTCTACACCCTGGATGGGCAACTTAAAAAGCAGCTTACACAAGGCAATTGGGACGTCACTACCTTTTATGGTTATGATGCAAAAAACCAGAAAGTATTTTACCAAAGCGCCGAAGCTTCGCCCATGGAAAGGCATATTTACAGCCAAAACCTGAAAGGAAAAAAGAAACAATTAATAGCCGCAAGTGGCCAAAACGCGGCCCGTTTTAGCAGTGATTTTCAATATTTTGTAAATACCAACACCACTGCCAACAGTCCCCATATTTTCAGTGTTCACCAGGCAGATGGCAAACAGCTACGTGTATTAAAGGACAACCAGGCATTTAAGGATAGGATGCAAGCCTATAATTTATCACCCCTGGAATTTTTTGAAATTACTGATCCTGAAATTGTTTTACCAAATGGCGATCAGTTGCACCTGAATGCCTACCGCATTTTACCACCCGATTTTGATCCATCAAAAAAGTATCCGGTATTGGTGTATGTTTACGGAGGGCCTGGTTCCCAAACTGTAAATGATTCATGGGGTTGGTCAAACTTTTTCTGGTTTCAGATGCTGGCTCAAAAAGGGATCATCGTTGTATCCGTTGACAACCGTGGCACAGGTGCACGCGGGCAGGAATTCAAAAAGATGACCTATTTGGAGCTGGGCAAATACGAAACAGAGGATATGATCAGCACAGCCCGTTACCTGTCGAAACTTGATTATGTAGATGCTGAAAGGATTGGCATATTTGGCTGGAGCTATGGCGGTTATATGTCGAGCCTGGCCATTACAAAAGGAGCTGATTATTTTAAATCAGCCATAGCAGTTGCACCGGTTAGCAGCTGGCGTTTTTACGACAACATTTATACGGAACGCTATATGCGCACCCCTCAGGAAAATCCGGATGGGTATGACAACAATTCACCCATCAATTTTGTGGACAAGCTGCAAGGCGAATACCTGCTCGTTCATGGCAGTGCTGACGACAATGTGCATTACCAAAACGCCATGGAAATGATCAATGCGCTGGTGGATGCCAACAAGCAATTTGAACTGATGATCTATCCCGACAGAAACCATGGGATTTACGGCGGGAACACCAGAATTCATCTCTATACGCTGATGACTGACTTTTTGATGCGTACCTTGGTTGAACAGTAAGACCAGCTTATTGTTTCACCACTTTAATCGCCATTTTACGCTTCGTTTTTTCCGTAAGGTAAAGCACATACACGCCAGCTGGCAAGTCAGCAGCATCTATTGTGAACTGTTTTTGATCAGTGATGAAAGCCCTCAGCAACACCCTGCCATCAAGGCTGCATACCTGTGCTTCGCTGATGACTTCGTCTGACTCAATTACAAGCCGGTCAACAAAAGGATTGGGGTAAACCAGCTGTCGGACTTTTGTGTTTTCATCCAAGCCAACAATGCCCGTAATACTCACATCATCAATGTCCCAATAGTAAGCCCAGGCACCTTTGTAGTTCCACTTGAACCTGACGTTTTGCTTGTTGGACACAGGTGTTATCATCATATTGAATGATTCTGGGTTGACTGTGCTATTGGTCCATTGCTGTATCTGCACCCAATTGCTACCCCCATCGATGCTGTAAAAAAGCGTTGCCTCTGAGTTTTCATATTGCCTGAAGAAATGTTTGAACCTGAGCGTTACGTTTATCTGGTCCGAAAGATCAAAAACCGGTGTGATGAGGTCAGCATCCTGTTTATGTCCTTCGCCATATGCATCGCTGTCGAGATAGGCATAGTAACCTGTAGTGCCGGCAAGCCCTTCGGTATGCCTGCCAAATTCCCATACCTGCCCATTACCTTCATGATCAACCATTTCCCAGCCATTTGGTAAACTTTGGGCGCTATTAAAATTTTCAGTAAACGGCAATTGCAATTGCGAACCACCACTCGTTGTGGAAAAGCCAAGTTGGTTGCCATAGGCCGTACCGGAAGCATTCGTAGCATAAGCCCTTACAAAATAGGTTGTTCCGGAAGAAAGGCCAGTTAAGGCACTGTTGTACTGCCCTGCACCATTCCCATTGGTGGTAAAACCAAGGTTGTTGCCAAGGCTCGGTGTCCCAGCTGTATTCCAGACAATACCGCGGGCACTAACGGCACTCCCCCCGTCGCTGCTGACATTTCCGCCGCTTTGAGCCGAAGTTTGTGTGATAGAAGTAATGGCTGTTGTGGTAAGGCTGGGCAATGAGCCCGCAGGGCTTCCGATAATGGAAACATCGTCAATATCCCAATAATAATCCCACGAGCCGCTATAGGCCCATTTGAACCGCACTTGCTGCTGACCGGCAACAGCACTTATCACTTCGCTGAATGTAGCAGGGTTGGTGGTCGTAATACTCCATTGCATAATTGGCACCCAGCTTGTTCCATCATTTACAGAATAGGAGAGTGTTGCCGAGGAGGCTTGGAACTGCCTGAAAAAGTGCTTGAAAGAAAGTGTAATATTGGCGTAACCACTCAAATCAAAAAGGGGTGTTATCAAATCGGTATGCTGACTGTTCCCATCCCCGTAAGCATCGCTGTTGAGGTAAGCATAATTGCCCGATGTGCCGGCTAATCCAGCACTATGTGTTCCAAATTGCCATACCTGCCCATTGCCTTGGTGGTCAACAACCTGCCATCCATTGGGCAAATTATTGCTGGCATTAAAATCTTCAAAAAATGGCAATGTTTCAGGCAAACCACCCCCAGTGGTGGTGAAACTTAGCTGACTGCCATAAGCTGTTCCTGCTGAATTGGTGGCATAGGCACGCACATAATAGGTGGTCCCTGATGAAAGACCGGTCAGGTTGCTCGAAAACTGCCCCGTTCCACTGCCATTGGTGGTAAAGCCAACATTGTTTGCTAAGGTGGGTGTGCCCGTTATATTCCACACAATACCACGGGCGTTTACAGCGCCCCCACCATCATCTGTAACATTACCGCCTCCCTGTGCAGTAGTTTGGGTAATATTTGTTATGCTGGCGGTTGTTACCTCTGGCAATGCTATAACCGGCGTTCCTGTTATGGCTACATCATCAATATCCCAGTAGTAATCCCAAGAACCGACATAATTCCATTTAAAACGCACATTTTGCTGCCCTGCTACAGCAGCAATGAGCTGACTGAATTGAGATGGATTGGGCGTAGTGGTGGTCCATTGACTGATTAACTCCCAGCTTGCACCTCCATTTATCGAATAGTAGAGATTGGCCTGTGAATTCTGGTATTGCCTGAAATAATGCGTAAAAGCCAATGTGATATCTGCGTATTGGCTAAGATCAAACACAGGTGTAATCATATCCGTATTTTGACTATTCCCCTCACCGTAGGCATCACTATTTAGAAAAGCATAATTTCCTGTTGTTCCATTAAGTCCACCATCATGTGTGCCAAACTGCCACACCTGCCCATTTCCTTGGTGATCAATAATTTGCCATCCAATTGGCAGGTTGCTGGAGGCATTGAAGTTTTCATAAAATGGTAAGATTGCCTGCGATCCCCCTGTTGTGGTTGCATTTGCTGCTAAACCACTTGAATAGGTATTTGCATTATCCTTTGAAAATGCTTTGTAATAATAGGTCGTTCCAGGGGACAAATTAAGATGCGAATAGCTATTATCAGAACCACGGTACAAGACCGTACCACCACCAGGAAGTGTTTGCCCTGCATTATATTGCGTACCATCCACCGGCTGCCCGAATGTATTGGTTGGCGACCAGGCCACCATCACCTGATCATTGGCAGTGTTTTTTATCCACGACAAATTGATACGTACATCGCTAACTGCACTGGCCGAAAAACTTTGTGGGTTATCTACTGATGAGGCCGCCTGGTTTCCGGTTATTACGATTGAAAAGTTTTGGCTGCCTCCGGTTAGTGAGCCTGTGTGGGTAATGGAAATATTATAAAGTTGTCCGGCCACAGGTGACTGTAAATGAACTACTTCAACATTGTCACGGGTATTTACGCCAGTTGTAGCCGCTGCTGATGGATTGGCGGGATTCAGTATGTAAGGCAAATAGGTTTGGTCAGGGTTGCTAGTAACTTTCAGGTCTAAATTATTCACCAACATGGATGTAGTAGGATTCAAGGCCACGTTGGGGGGGGTGCCCGGTACATCATTCCAAACAATGGTAACCCTGAATGGCTCACCGCCTTTTGCCCTGAATGGAATATTGAATTGTTCTCCATTGTTCAGGGTCAATTCGCCAAGGTGCATACCACCGGTAGCTACATTATCACTGATAATGTCTATAGCCTTTTCTGTGTCCATCAGGCCCCAGCCAAACCGGTAATCAGGGCCGTTACCACCACTAATAGCGTTGTTTGAACTGTGAATAATCAAAGCTTTTATGGTAGAGGACAGTGCAGTCAAACCAGGATACAGGTTTTTAAAATGCTGCTGGATCAATCCAACTGAACCGCTTACCATAGGCCCTGACATGGAGGTGCCGTTCAAGCTATTATAACTGGTATTGCTCGCAGAAACGGGCGAATAAACACTATAGCCTTTTGCCACAACATCTGGTTTTATGCGCCCATCGTCGGTAGGCCCCCAGCTGCTGAAGCTTGTCATTTCTCCGTTGGCTTTTACTGCACCTATCGTAAGTATGTTTTTAGCATTTCCCTTCAAAGGAATACAATCATAACCATCAGCACCCCCATTAATTTCCCGTACGGTTGTGCTGCCGGTCCAGTTGTTGCCTGCGCGCACATAATGAAAGCTACCAGCACTTGGCCCATTGCCCCTGTCATTTCCGGCAGATTTAACAATCAGGTAGTTGGGTGCATTGTGTGCAATTAAATCCCAATCACGTGTTTCGTTGCCGTAAAAGCCAAATTTAAAATCCTCGGTCTCGCTAACAGAGGTGTTTCCGAACCAATGCCAGGCCTGGTTGCCTGACCAATCACCATAAGCCCAGCCTGCCAATGTCCCATAGGAATGCTGTGAAACCTGCAACCCATTTGCGGCGGCTGATGCCATCTCGCTATTGTCGTTGTTCCAGTCGTATGCATCCAGATTGGCCTGATACGACATTCCTTTGGCCGCTGCTTGCACACCGCCTGCAATCATGGTACCGGCAACATGCGTGGCATGGTCAATTATAGAAGTTGCATTATCGCGCTGAACTGCCCTGCCTCCAAATTCCTGGTGTTGTGTACGCATAGCCCCT
>CAYTUA010000315.1:0-2990 GCA_964440855.1 uncultured Lentimicrobiaceae bacterium | reverse complement strand
AATAAAAATCAGCCTTTTGTTCAGGTTAAAACACCTGCTGTCATTGGTTTAAGGGAAGCATTCCTATTTTAGCTCCCTTTTTGCCACCATCTCAAAGGTTTGGCGCAACATGAATACCTTAGTACTTTTCAGTCAGGTAAATATATGCTTCAAAAGCATGATGTGTCCAAATTTTTTCGGGGTCAATGGGGAACAATTGGTAATAAGCTGCATCGGCATAGAGCACGATGCTTTTACCGGTTCGTGCATAATTGTTTGAATTGAAATAACGCGGGGGTTCATATTCAGGTAAGCTTTTGACAATAAAGTTTTCAAGGGTTTTTCCCAGTCGTTTTTGATATCGTTTATTCGCCTTTTTTGTGGGTTTATCCAGGCTGTTGTAAAAATAATTCATGCCCAAACGCTGAAAGAAGGGGGCTTTTTTAATCATGCTTTTTGCGTTTACGAACGGGTTTGTAGGGTTGAAATCCATGGTGGTTTGGATAGAGAATGGTGCTTCGGGCACCCAATCGGCCGAATTTACAACTGTGAGTGACCAGCCTCCTTTAGTCATATGCTCATAGGCATAGGCAAAATGCAGGTTGCCGGGTTTTGGGGCTGCACTGCAATAGGTTTTAAACACATAATCATCAGATAGCTTTTGTTGTTGCTGAAGATTCAGAAAATGGGCTGTGAGCAGGTAGGCAATTGCCCCTCCCTGACTATGCCCCAGAATATAAAACTCATGCACCCCGTTTTTGGCGAGGGAATCCATTTTCGGCAAAATGTCCCTTGAAAGAAAGGCCGTTGCAATTAGCCATCCTGTATGCACCGCCGCCTTGTCGTCATCGCACAAATGGTAATCAAAATGAAAATCATCCGACAACTTTAATTGTCCTTTTGCCGGCACCATGGCCGCATAAAAATTTTCAAGCCAGCTTACCGCATGCATGGTGGTGCCCCTGATGCTTATTACAGCTGTCGATTGATCCGACACCCATAAATCCCATCTGTTGTCCAAACCAACCACCGGCGACCTGTAAATCTTTTCAAACAGCTGTGGTGCCGGTAAATCTGGATTATACAAAGAATCGCTTTGCCTGCTGGAGACTTTAAGTAGTTCAAGAAACTCTTCCTTATCGAAGCCAGGTTTCAATTTTGTGGTTTGAGCAAGGCTGTCAACCACAAACATTTGAAATAAGAAACAAACTACGCAGGTAATGATTGCTTTTCTCATCTTCTGTTTTATTTAATGTTTTAACTTAATCTTGGAACAACAATTTCACACTAACTTTATCAAAATTATCTGATTTATCGTAGCAATAAACATCCAGAATGTAATAACCTTGGCGTATATCAGCTGGTATGTCAATCCTAAAGTTAACATCTTCCCAATGAGGTGGGCTGTCATTTATTTGTATTGTTCCGGATTCATCAAGTTCAAACGCAGGGTCATTGGGATTAACGGAAACATTCGAAGGATCATTAAACCAATATACGTTGTATCTGTATGTGTCGAGTTCCACATAATCATGCATCACAGTAACTACTAAAAAATCAGTTCCAACCGCAAAGGCATCGCCGTCATCAGGTTGAATTAGAATGATTTTTGGGGGTTGCGTGTCAATATCATTTTTTTTGCAGCCAACTATGGATATCGCAACTACAGCAATTAGCATTAAAGGAATAGAAAGCCCATTGATTTTTTTCATTTTTATATCAGGTTATGTTCAGTGAAATTTATTGGAATGTTTTTTTTTGCTTAACTATTTTGGTGTAACATCTTTAACATTATTCATTTTTGATGCATCATCATCAATAAGCTGTTCTTCGATAACAGCAAAATCGATTGCTTTCAAATCAATTTTTCGCACTTGCCTGTTCCACATGGTGTGGTAATAGAAAACCCTGTTTTTCAAATCAGAAGAAGTAGTTACCTGTGTAGCACCTACGATGTCGTCAGGAATATAAGCTTCCGGTGCTGTTGCTCCAAGTGGGATGTTGAAATTATCCAATATCCTGAAAGATTCAAAAACGGCATCTGCTGAGGAGGCCAAAGGGCGACAGGAAGCGGTAAAAGCTGCGGCCCTGACAAATCTGGATGGAGGCGTAAAGTCACCCGGAAGGCCGATCAAACCCGAACCGCTACCAAGTGGTTTCAAATTATGCGATCCCAGTGTTTGTGAAGAATTTGGCGCAACGGATAAACCAAGGTAGTTTCGTTGGTTGATAACATGCCAGTCATAGGTTGGGGAATTGGTGATGACCCCCAGATAGGGTTCATAAATTTTCATTTCACCATTATTGACAATTTCAATGACCCTGGCTTGTCCTGTCGGGTCAGTAATTTTAAAATGAAATGGGAGATCGGCCCCGCCAAAATCTTCATTTTTAACACTTACTACTATAACCTTGTCAAGGCTTGCAACAATTTCGTCAACTGTTTTAAATGATGACAACATCCACTGCATAAAATCTCCCACACTCATTGATTCGGAAGCCTTGCTTTTGTCATAAATGGCGTATTCAGCGAAGCCGGGCAAATAATAAACTCCCACATACAGGCCTTCCTCATTGAGGCCATCGGGGCCATAGGGCTGTCCGTAGGCGGTAAGGCTAACAAAACCATATTTACCAACCCATTGCATCCCATTGTTTCCTTCAGGTGTTAATGCGTTAAAAGTTTTATGGCGGGGAACAACTATAACTTTATTGTGCTGCGCATCGCTAAGCGCCCACTCAACTGTTCGCGACACCACCACAGCACCGTCTTTTGATGTTAGCGTAATACCAGTGCAGGCTATTGAAACCGATACATTAAGCAATAAGAGTACGACCAACAAAGCAATCGTTTTTGTTTTTTTCTTTTCCATGGAAATTTCTATTGAGGTGAATAATAAGTTTAAAAAAATTGCTGAGGACGTTGCGCCTATTTTGGCGGATATAACAAATAACCCCTTTCAGTTACAAATGTTCAATGTGCCCGGCTAAATTATTAACTGATGTTTCGC
>CAYTUA010000314.1:0-2913 GCA_964440855.1 uncultured Lentimicrobiaceae bacterium | reverse complement strand
TACTTTGCAAGCTGTAAGGCAAATGAGGTTTTACCGTTACCGGAATTGCCCCATATTATCCACGCACCACGTACTTCGGGTTTGCCAATGCAGGCTTCAAACTCACCGGCAAAGGGCAAAACATTAAAGCTTCGCTTTCTTAAATTCGTTACGCTTACAGCTTTTGCCATTATTCCTGATTTTTGCGTTTGCTTAATTCAATGTATATGCGCCTTAGTGAACCGTTGGTTTTGGCATACAGCTTTTTAATGTCATCGAAACCATTGGCTTTACCGATGGCTGCAACTTGGTTAAGTGCAAAGTTTTCACGGGCTTCTTTTCCATCGGGTGTGATGCTTTGATATTTACCACCAAAACGGCTGAAAATTTCAGCGTATCCAACCTTCTTAAAGTTTAAATTGCGGTCAATTTTGGCACGTAAGCCATCAGCACCCATCATGTACCAGCCTACGCTGCGATCGGTTGCATTCCAAAGGGCTTTAAGCTCTAAAAAGGCAGGATAATCTAAATCACCGGCTTCATCGAGTATGATTAGCGGGTTTGGTAGTGATTTGACATAAAACACCAAATCTTCATATACATCGGCATAGCGGCCATGGGCATCTAAACCAAATTCACCTGCCAATTTGCGTACAAAACGTTGCTTGGTTTTTACCTGTGAACAATCAATATAAGCCGTATTGGCATGTTCGCGGGCATATACCTGAGCGGTGAAGGTTTTTCCGATGTCGGCAATGTCCACAAGCAATAGGCTGAGTGCATTTTTCCGGCACGATTCAAGTTGTGTGTATATGAACTTGAATACGGGCGTTTTTGCCACTTTCCACTCAATGCCCTGCCTTAGCTCTACACCAAGTTTTCGGGCTATGCTTATCCACTTGCTGTCACTGAGTACCTGTGCATGATCTCCTTTGAGTATGCGGCTCAATTGTGATGCGTTAATGCCCAATACTTTTGCCATTTTTGAATGACTGGGATAGTTTGCCGTTTTGCGGCTTAATTCACTTACAATGCGTTGTTTTAGTTCTGTGTCCATAGTATTGTGTTTTGATTTTAGTAATTCATAGCTCTGCGTTGAATGTCATCATCGCTGTAATATTCATCGTTTTCATTAAAATCATTTTTGTTGATTACCTCGTGTACCAAATCATCATCATCATCATGTTGGCTGATGGTTTCGTTTAGCTTTTGGGCTTCGAGTACTCCAACTTTCAGTATGCGTTTGCTTGTTTCTTTGGTGATTTTATCGTACTCAGCCACGTATTTATCTTGTTTCAGCTTATTGTCTAAATCTTCCTGTGTGCGTTCTGTACGTGCCTCCTGATAGGCTTCTAATTTTGGGCATGTGGCAATAAATGTATCATCCTGATAAAGGTGTACTTCATTGACATCTCCATTGATATCAGGCAGGTAATAGGCAGTTAAGCGGCGGCGCTTGTTAATACGTTGTGCAATGCGTGGGTTTGGCAACTGGTATTTGTCGTAATTTGCCACCACATACTGGTTGCGGCGCAATGATGTTTGGCGTTTGATGCCAAATGAGCGGCTGATAACCGGTAAGGGTAATTCCCTGGCATTGGGGTTTTGATTTTCAAGCAGTACTTGCATCCGTGATTTGTCCTTGTATTTTGAATGCGGATCGTTATTGTATCGCTCAATCAATGATTCGTAAATGTTTGTAATCTCTTTGAATGTGTATTTTTTCTGATTTTCGTGCATGCCATCATCATCCCATGTTTTGGTTGTTTTGGGTCGGTTGGCTTCGAGTTTGGCATAAAACCTGCCTGTTGGAAATTCTTTCTTTTCGTAACCATATTTAAACAAGCGGTTAAAATGCTCTGCACGTTTTTCTTTGGCGTTTCCGGGCTCACCAAAATGCGTGTCGAACATTACCTCTAACTGGTCCTTAAATTGGTTAACCAGGTGATGTTCTACTTCAACTTCAATTGGCATGCCCAAACCCAGTGCATGTGCATTACGGAATGTTGATTGCAGCGATTTAATAAATAGCTTGGTATCTTTTTCTAAAGAGAAAGCATAACCGAGTATAGCCTCACTGCCAACATCCCATACAAAATAGGCTTTTACGTGCCCGCCGTTTTTCAACAATGGTGGTAAATCCCTATCATCCATTGAAAGTTTTGATAAGCTATACTGTGGTGATTTGCGGTGTCTGTGTGGGCGGTGCAGATTGTCGTAAAACAACCAATCGTTGCGTTTTTTGTCAACCACATCACGGTACTGGTTAATGATGTTATGCACTGTGGTTGGTGTGAGCATTGGCGGTTCACCGTTTTTGTCGTAAAACTCTTCGGGTTGCAATATTTCACCGGCACGATCACCACGTTTTACAAACAATTCAAGGTCTCCGGTAATGAAACGGGTGTAGGTTTTCCATACATCCTCAGCATAAGGTTTATGTTCCATGCTGTATAGGCTCATGATGATATCCTCAATGCCGGTGGAGCGTTTACGGGCGTTATCGTTGCCGTATTTTTTGCTTATCAGGCTTGCATAGCCATTTTCACGGTATTGGTGGGTTTGGCGTTGCAGGGTTTTGGATGTTTTACGCAGGCTGTGTTTGAGTTCATCGCGAAGGCAGTTTATCATTTCGCTGAGCTTTTCCCAGGTGCGGTATTTGCGGCCACCCATTGCACGGCGGCGGCTTTTAATTTCATCTAAATACGTTATAAGTGCATTTAGCACTATGGCATTGTTGTAATATTGGCGGCTTACCTCGGGTTTTAACAATGTGCCGCTTGGTGTATGAAAATTGGCATAAAATTGGCGGGCAGCATCATCGGGTTGTATGTATTGCTTAAACCAGTGGTATTGCTCAAAATCGTAAGGGCTTTTGCCCAGTTTCTCTTCTATTGCGAGTTTTATTTCGTTTGGCATGCTGTCAAATTCTAC
>CAYTUA010000313.1:0-2672 GCA_964440855.1 uncultured Lentimicrobiaceae bacterium | reverse complement strand
ACCAAAGGTGCCATGTACTACTTTGGTACACATGCAGATACTGAATCACGCGAAGAAGGAGAAACCATCATTGCTGGTGTTAAAGAATCTGACGGATCACCCAACGACATTCCGATTGTAAAGGATATCAACTGGTATGTATTAGGACCTGGTAGTGGTTTTACCGGACCTACTTCACAATTTATTGAGGAAACCGATTGGGTGCGCTTGCGCGAACTTACTTTGTCCTACAAATTGAACAAGAGCTTGCTTAGCAGAACATTCTTCCACAGCGCTGAAGTTTATTTCACTGGAAGAAACCTTTGGTTGAGCACACCATACACTGGTATCGATCCTGAAACCAGCTTGATTGGTGCCGGAAACGGTCAAGGTCTTGATTACTTCAATATGCCAGGCACTAAGAGCTATACATTCGGCTTGCGCTTAACATTGTAATCATTCAAGCAGACAAAAAACAGTATTAACGAAAAAAATTAAAACTATGAGACATAATATAATCAAAAAAATTGGTCTTTTCTTTTTGCTTGCAGCGATGATTTCAAGCTGCGACAAGTGGATTGACACTGACATCAACGTCAGCCCAAACAACCCAGCTGATGTAACATTGGCATTGCTGCTGCCTTCAACGCAGTCTGCAATAGCTTACACTTACGGTGGCGATATGACCCGCTATCAATCCATGTGGATGCAACACCTTTCGGGTGTTGACCGCCAGTCATTTGCCTCAGAACGTTATTCCATCCTTGATTCAGATGTGAACAACCTTTGGAACACACTTTATGGTGGTGCACTCAAGAACCTTTTGATTCTTGAAGAAAAAGCCGTTGAGCAGGAAGCCAAGCATTATGAAGGTGTAGCCAAAGTAATGACAGCTTTTGCTATGATGAACATAACCTCTGTTTGGGGCGATGTTCCTTACTCAGAAGCACTTCGTGGCGAAACCAATATGAAACCAGCCTATGATTCCCAAGAAGCAGTTTATGGTGCTATCAATACCATGCTTGATCAGGCAATTGGATTATTTGGCGAAGCCAATCCTGCTGGCGTTGCTGCCCCAGGTGGTTCTGACCTTATTTACGGTGGCGACATTGCTAAATGGACTAAACTGGCCAAAACCTTAAAAGTTCGTGCTGCATTGCATTTGGCAAAACGCAACGGTATGGGACCTGTAAGGGATGCCATCAATGCCGGTGGCCTTATTGCTGAAGGTGATGACTTTGAGTTTGTTTTTGGTTCATCAGCCAACGAGTGGAATCCACGTTATCAATTTGATACAGAGCGTGGCGATATCCGCGTAAGCGCAACCATCGTTGACTTGATGAATGCAACCGGCGACCCAAGATTGGCTGGTTACTTTGCAGCCAATGAGGACGGTGATATTGTTGGTTCAAGCCCAGGTGGTGCAGTTGTAACTGCTTCATGGATCGGACCCGCTTATGCCTCACAAAATAGTCCGGTATTCTTTTTCCCCTATTTTGAACTAAAGTTTGTTGAAGCCGAAGCTTTCTTTGACACAGACAAAGATAAGGCTGCAGCTGCATATAACGATGGAGTAAAGGCTTCTTTGGCCAAGCATGGTGTAAGCGATGCAACCTGGGAGGCTGATAATGCTGCCGAAACTGCTGCCTCCATTACCATGGAGAAAATCATGATGGGCAAATATATTGCTAACTTCCTGAGCCTTGAAACTTGGACTGACTGGAGAAGGACTGGAATGCCAAACCTGGCTATTCCTGCCGGAGCCACACTTAATGAAACTCCAAGAAGGTATATTTACCCAACAGATGAGAACCTATACAATACTGCTAACGTTCCTGCTGGTGTTACACCTTCAACACGCGTTTGGTGGGATAACTAATCTCTATGCAATCATAATCACAAAAAGCCTGGCAATATTGTCGGGCTTTTTTTTATCGCACTCTTCCTGGTTGTTTATGATTGGTTATACTGTCAGGCTTGCGCTTATAAAATTGGGTATAATCAGTAAATCAACAAATGGGGTATATAACCAACTTAAATCTGAAATTTAAAATCACTAATTTTGCGCAGCTTTCATAAGGCTTAAATTGCTATGTAGAATCAAAGCTGAAAATTTTATCTCTTAAAAGATGAACCGAAACCAATTGTTTGAACAAATTCAACTCAAGAAAAGTTTTCTCTGCGTAGGGCTGGATACGGATGCCCAGAAAATTCCTGCTTCTCTGAAAAAAGAAATCGATCCGGTTTTCAGTTTTAACAAAGCCATCATTGATGCTACAGCCCCCTATGCTGTTGTTTTTAAGCCCAATACGGCTTTTTACGAAATCAATGGCTCAAAAGGCTGGCTTAGCCTCGAAAAAACAATTGGTTATATCAAGGACAACTATCCCGAAATCTTCGTAATTGCAGATGCCAAGCGCGGCGATATTGGCAATACATCTGCGGCCTATGCGAGTGCATTTTTCGATCATTTGAAGGCTGATGCTGTTACTGTGGCGCCTTATATGGGGCAAGACTCCGTAAGCCCTTTCCTGGGTTATAAAGACAAATGGGTCGTTTTGTTGGCACTTACCTCCAACAGTGGCGCTGCCGACTTTCAGCAAATAGAATTTAATGAAAGCCCATTATTTGAACAGGTGATTGAAAAAGCTTCAAGTTGGGGTTCGCCTGACAAAATAATGTTTGTGGTGGGG
>CAYTUA010000312.1:0-2812 GCA_964440855.1 uncultured Lentimicrobiaceae bacterium | reverse complement strand
TTCGTGCAATCGTTTTAATTAAAAATTATAAGCTAAAAATATGGCAAAAGTCAGAGGAGCCATTGTTGTCGATGTTCAGAAATGCAAGGGCTGTGGTGTTTGCCTTTCCGCTTGTCCAACATCGGTCATTGAGCTGGCAAAAGAAGTGAATGGTAAAGGTTACCACTTTGCCTATATGGAACAGCCCGAGGCATGCACCGGTTGTTCTAACTGTGCCATCGTTTGTCCTGATGGTGTTATCACTGTTTATAGGGTAAAAGTTGAACAGTAACAAGTAAAAAAAATTAAAAGAACTACAATGGGCGAATTAAAATTAATGAAAGGAAATGAAGCTTTGGCCGAGGCAGCAATACGCGCTGGTGCTGATGCTTATTTCGGATACCCCATCACACCCCAATCGGAGGTGATTGAATATCTTATGGCTGAAAAGCCACACGAGCGCACCGGTATGGTTGTGCTGCAGGCCGAAAGTGAAGTAGCTGCCATCAATATGGTTTATGGGGCAGCCGGAGCTGGCAAACGTGTAATGACCTCATCATCAAGTCCGGGAATCAGCCTCAAGCAGGAAGGCCTGTCCTATATGGCTGGCGCTGAATTGCCGTGTGTGTATGCCAACGTAGTACGTGGTGGCCCTGGATTAGGAACCATTCAGCCTTCACAAGCCGACTATTTCCAAAGCACAAAAGGAGGCGGGCATGGCGATTACAGACAAATAGTACTGGCGCCGGCATCGGTGCAGGAAATGTCAGACTTTGTGAAACTTGGTTTTGAGTTGGCATTTAAATACCGCACCCCTGTGCTGATCCTTTCGGATGGCGTTATCGGTCAAATGATGGAAAAAGTGGAACTATTCGACCAGATGCCACGTCTGAAAGACGAGGAAATTGCTGAAAAATACGCATGGGCTACAACGGGTCGTAAAAAAGGAACCGAGCGTACAATTATTACCTCGCTGGCTCTGCAGGCACACGAAATGGAAGCACACAACCTGCACCTGCAGGCTAAGTACAAAACTATTTCTGAAAACGAAGTCCGTTTTGAAACCTTCGATTGCGAAGATGCAGAATACATTATAGTAGCCTATGGTTCAAGTGCACGTATTGCCCAAAAAACAGTGCAAATGGCACGGAAGAAAGGCATTAAGGCAGGCCTGTTCAGGTTGATTTCGCTCTATCCTTTTCCCTCAGCAGATTTGCAGCAATTGTGTAAGCAAGGCGTAAAAGGATTTCTTGCTGTGGAAATGAGTGCCGGTCAGATGGTTGAAGACGTTATGCTTGCCGTAAAAGGTTGTGCCAAGGTGGCCCATTTCGGTCGCTTTGGAGGCATCATCCATACACCTGAAGAAGTGCTCAAAGCATTGGAACAAAAAATTATAGGAGACTAAAGTTATGACCAATTTAACATTGGAAGATATCATAAAACCAGAAAATCTGGTTCATGAGCGTACCAAATTGATGACAGACAATACACTTAGTTATTGTCCGGGTTGTGGTCATGGAACGGCACACCATATCATTATGGAAATTATTGAAGAGCTTGATATGCAGGAACAAACAATCGGTGTAGCGCCAGTTGGTTGTTCTGTACTGGCTTACGATTTTATGAATATTGATATGCAGCAAGCTGCCCATGGCAGGGCCCCTGCTGTGGCCACAGGCATCAAACGCGTTTATCCCAACAAAATCGTTTTTACTTATCAGGGTGATGGTGATTTGGCCGCTATCGGTACTGCTGAAACCATTCATGCCTGCAACCGTGGCGAAAACATTGTAATTGTTTTTGTTAACAACGGTATTTACGGTATGACAGGTGGCCAAATGGCCCCTACTACCCTACCCGGCATGAAATCCTCCACATCTCCCTACGGACGCGAAGTACAGTCGATGGGAAACCCCTTGAAGATGACAGAATTGGTGGCCCAATTACCTGGCACCTATTTCGTGACCCGTCAGGCAGTGCATACCCCTTCGGCCGTGCGCAAAGCCAAACGCTCCATACGAAAAGCATTTGAAAACCAACGGGACGGAAAGCCCGGCATATCATTCGTGGAAATTGTTTCCAACTGCAACTCCGGATGGAAAATGACACCAGTTGATTCCAATAAATGGATGGAGGAGAATATGTTCCCCTTTTATCCACTTGGGGATATTAAGGTGGATGGAAAACTATTATAAAGAAAATAAAACTACAGATCATGACTGAAGAATTAATAATTGCCGGATTTGGCGGACAGGGTGTCTTATCCATGGGAAAAATATTGGCTTACAGTGGCATCATGCAAGAGCAGGAAGTAAGTTGGATGCCATCATACGGCCCCGAAATGCGCGGAGGCACAGCCAATGTTACTGTTATCGTCAGTGATGAACGCATCAGCAGTCCCATTCTTACCATTTTCGACACAGCCATTATACTCAACCAGCAATCAATGGACAAATTCGAAAAAAGCGTAAGACCCGGTGGTGTACTCATTTACGACCCCAATGGCATTACGCGTCATCCGGAACGCACTGATATCAATATTTATCAGATTGAAGGCGCCAGGCTTTCCTCTGAAATGGGCAATACAAAGATTTTCAATATGGTTGTGCTTGGTGCTTACCTCAAAGTAAAACCCATTGTTAAACTCGACAATGTTATCAGAGGTTTGATGAAATCATTACCTGTGCGTTACCATAAATTGATTCCCCTGAATGAAGATGCCATTACCATGGGAATGAAAAATGTGGTCGATAAAAATATTCTGAATTAGAACACTTGATTTTGCATTGCTGTTGAACATTAAAAATCAAGTAATAACGACTTAAAGTTGGTT
>CAYTUA010000311.1:0-2838 GCA_964440855.1 uncultured Lentimicrobiaceae bacterium | reverse complement strand
CCAACACCAGCTTCAGCCTTATTGATTGCTTCGCTTCCATTGTTGAAAGATCAGTTATACGAAGGACAATCCTTGTTTTATATGGTGGTCACCAACACCTATTTTTATATTGGCATTGTGCTGGTATTGTGTGTTTTGATGGTAAGCGAATTGCCGCTTTTTGCTTTGAAATTCAAGTCGATGGCATTTAAAGGCAATGAGATACGCTATGTCTTTTTGATGGTTTCAGTTGTGTTGCTGGTTTGGCTGCATTTTGTTGCCATCCCATTCATTATATTAAGCTATTTGTTTTTATCACTTGTTGTTTTTTTAGCTGATTTGTCTTGATTTAGGGAACTGTTACCGCCTCCTCAACTCAAAATTCTGCCCCAAATAGACGCGTCTTACATGCTCGTCCTCAGCCAGTTCTTCAGATGTGCCTGCTTTTAGAATTGAACCCTCAAAAAGCAAATAGGCACGGTCTGTTATGGATAAAGTTTCGTGCACATTGTGGTCGGTGATAAGGATGCCAATATTTTTTTCCTTGAGTTTGGCTACGATCATCTGAATATCTTCAACAGCTATAGGGTCAACACCGGCAAAAGGTTCGTCCAAAAGAATAAATTTGGGGTCAACGGCCAGAGCACGTGCGATTTCAGTACGGCGGCGCTCCCCACCTGACAGTTGAATGCCTTTGCTTTTGCGAATATGCTCCAGGCCAAACTCTTCCAATAAGCTTTCCAGTCGAATGTTTTGCTCTTCGCGGCTTATTTTCTTAAATTCCATCACCGAGCGGATATTGTCCTCAACGCTCATTTGCCTGAATACCGAAGCTTCTTGGGCCAGGTAACCAATACCTTTTTGAGCCCTGCGATACATGGGGTCGTCCGTTATTTCAGCATCTTCAAGAAAAACCTTACCGGCAAATGGTTTAATCAAACCCACGATCATATAAAAGGAGGTGGTTTTGCCAGCTCCGTTGGGCCCAAGCAAACCTACAATTTCGCCTTGATTTACTTCAACAGATACTTTGTTTACAACAGTCCGCTGTCTGTATTTTTTAATCAGGTTTTCTGTGTGGAGTTTCATTCCGGTCAATTAGTTTTTTCTAAAACGTCAATTTCATTGATTCATTATAAACCAACGCTCATTCTTGTTTCAATTCCTCCCAAAACTCCAAAGCCCTGCGTGTATGTGGTATTACAATGGTTCCGCCAACCAGGTTGGCCACACCGAAAATTTCCATCATTTCTTCCGTCGTAACACCAAGTTCATGGCATTTTTGCAAATGATAATAGATACAATCATCGCATTTGAGCACCATCGAAGCTACCAGACCGAGCATTTCCTTGGTGCGGCTGTCGAGGGCACCATGCTCATAGGTCAGTGTATCAAGGCTGAAAATACGCTTCATGATTTTATTGTTGGGAGCTGCCATCATTTTTTGGTTCATGTGCTCCCGATAGGAATTAAATGCTTCCAGTTTGTTCATATTGTTCATTGATAATCGATTAGCTGTTAAAGAATTCCTTCTTTCAATATGTCGTGCAGATGAATCACCCCTCTATAGCTTTTTCCTTCCACAACAGGCAGTTGGGTAATATTGTATTGGCGCATCAGGCTCAGGGCATCAACTACAAGGCTCTCAGGTGAAATGGACTTCGGGTTTTTAGTCATTATTTGGGCCGCAATGATATTGTCCAGTTTTGGATTTTCCATCAGCATGCGGCGCAGGTCGCCATCAGTGATGATGCCAACAAGTTCGTTGTTTTCCATAACAGCTGTGGCACCCAAGCGCTTGGTTGAGATTTCTACAATCACCTTGCGCAGGTCGTCACTAGCATTCACGCTGGGGATTTCATTTCTGACAAAGAGATCATGCACACGTAAATATAGCTGTTTGCCCAAGGCACCTCCTGGATGGATACGTGCAAAATCGTCCGTTGTAAAGCCCCGACATTCAAGCAAAGCTACTGCAAGTGCATCGCCCATAACCAGTTGGGCTGTGGTGCTTGCTGTTGGGGCCAGGTTGTTGGGGCATGCTTCATGGGGCACGCTTACGTCCAGTACAAAATCTGACTGCATTGCCAGATAAGATGTTGTATTGCCAACAAGGGCCACCATTTTGTTGCCTCGAGCTTTGAGTAGAGGAATCAGTACTTTAATTTCAGGGGTTTCCCCACTTTTCGAAAGCAATAAAATAAGGTCTTCATCACGGATAATGCCCAAATCACCGTGAATGGCATCTGCGGCATGCAGAAAAACAGCAGTTGTGCCCGTTGAGTTAAACGTGGCCACAATTTTTTGTGCAATATTTGCGCTCTTGCCAATGCCTGTTACAATTATTTTCCCGTCCAGGTTAAGAATGGCTTCCACCACCTTGGCAAAAACATCATTGATGCCGGGCAACAAGCCTTGCAACGCTTTGATTTCATTTGTAATTACTTGTATGCCAATTTCCTGTATCTGTTTGCTGGTTTTCAAAATGGGCGATTGTTTTAGCAGATTTTTACCTTTATTCATCCATGCAATCCTTTAACGTTGATTGCCAAATATATTTCATACTGAAAGATGGACAAAAGTAATAAAATAAGGCTGAAACTGTTATTACCATGTTCTTGCCTCTTTTTTTTGCCACTTGCCCTGATTTCTGATGATTTGAGCTTCGTCAGGAAATAGAATCGGACAGACATGGTTGTTTTAAATGTCCATAAAGTAGTTTTTTTTAGTGATTTGTAGGGTTTTTAAGCAAGGATATGTTTGTTAAAGTATTTAATAACAGATATATAATACGGTCGTGGATTTAACTACATGATAAATGTTAATTTTATTTTTAAAAAAAATGTTGCGTAAAAGATT
>CAYTUA010000310.1:0-19533 GCA_964440855.1 uncultured Lentimicrobiaceae bacterium | reverse complement strand
ACACTTTTTCAATTTCCTTTTCAGCTTTGCTCAGCTGATTGCCGTAAGGGTCTAAGTTTTCGTTCATCAATTGTTGTAATCTACTTGCGAAACAAAAGTACAAATTATGCACCTACTACCTGTTTTTTATTGCAATGCGGACATTTGCGTTTTTTTTTAGTAAATTAGCATCGTGTGAATTTTTGAAATACGGTCTTTCCAAGCTGGATGTTATCTTTGTTATCTGATTGTATTTCAAGTTTATACAATAAAAATTACGATCATGAAACAGATTCTTGTCGCTTTCGATTTTTCCAAAAACGCAGTTAAGGCCCTCGATTATGCCTTGTTGGTTGCCAACAAAACCGGAGCCAATTTGAGTTTGGTGTGGGTTGACAACACAAGCACACCTGACAGTGAACTTAGCATCCAACAGGAATTGCGTATTGAAACTAAAAAATATTTTGATGATATTTTGGCCAAGTACCAGCCAAGGTTGTTAAAAGGCAAACTGGATGTGATATTGCGAAAGGGAAAGGTTTACAGCGAGTTGGCTATGGTAGCCCGGAAATTGGAGGCTGATTTATTATTTACAGGAACCCATGGTGTGAGCGGATATGAGCAATATTGGATTGGCAGCAACGCCTATCGTATCGTCACCAATTCACCTTGTCCGGTGATTACCATCCGAGGCGAGTATGAGTTTGACAGCGAAATCAAACGCATCCTTTTGCCCATCGACAGCACGCCTGAAACAAAGCAGAAATTGCCTTTTGCCTGTAAGCTGGCTAATTATTTTGGTGCCGAAGTTCATCTGTTGGTGCTTTATAATTCAAACCTTACAGTAATCCGAAACCGCATGAAATCATATGCTGATGAAGCGGCTAATTGCTTTGGGGAGAAAAATATCAAGCATGTGATCAAGGAAATTGAAGCAGACAAAATAGTAACAAGTGTGCTCAATTATGCCGATGAAATTAATGCTGATTTAATTTCCATTATGACAGAGCAATCAACAACCACAGGCAGCAAGTTTTTAGGCCCTTATGCACAACAATTGATAAATAATTCGTTAGTACCAGTACTCTGTTTACAATCAAAATAGAACGATGAGGAAAATTTCAATTTATGCTTTGTGCTTCTGTTTGTTGTTTTTAACAAGCTACCAACAGCTGATTTCCCAACAAGATAATCAAGGATATTTGCGCATTGTGCAGGACCCCCGCATCGATAGTTTGATGTTGCTCAACCGTCAGTTAAACAGCAGGCTTGGTGAAAGTTCTGATGGTTTTTTGGATGGTTACCGTATTCAGATATTTATGGAATCGGGCAATGACGCTGTTGAACGTGCACAATTGCTGATTGAAGGTTTTAACGAAGACTTCCCCTTGTTGGATGCCTACCTTACCTATAGGCAACCCTATTACCGAATTCGGGTAGGCGATTTCCGTACCCGACTCGAAGCCGAAGGATACCTCAGGCAGTTGTCGCGAAAATACAACCAGGCCTTTGTGATAAAAGATAAAATACGCATGCCCCAGTTGCGATACTTCATCAACCAAAACCAAGAGCTATGAACAAGAAAATTTTAGTTGGGATTGATTTCTCTGATTGTTCGATTAACGCACTCGAACACGCCCTTACCATTGCCGACAAGGCCAATTCAGATGTTGTGATGATCTGGGTGAATAAACCCGACCACAGCAAAGAAATTTTTACATCGGAACCAAATAACTTACTTGAAGAAGTAGATAAACGCTTTAAACAACTTGTGGAAAAATACAAACCCGGGTTAGAAAATAATGAATTGACCTTTTTGGTAAAGGAAGGTAAAATTTATGAAGAAATCGTTAAAGCAGCCGATGAAATTGATTCTTTTCTAATCATTATCGGCACACATGGAGCCTCGGGTTTCGAAGCCTTTTGGGTAGGCAGTAATGCTTACAAAATCGTATCAGCAACCGAAAGGCCCATTATTACCATCAGGGGAGGGGTTGATATCAGCCGCAGCATTCAAAGGGTTGTTTTGCCTATCGACAGTACCCTGGAAACACGTCAGAAGGTACCCATGACAGCCCTTATTGCCAAATACTTCGAAGCCGAAATCCACCTTCTTGCTGTTTATACCACAGTTTTCAAAGATGTGCGCCAACGGGTGGATGAATATGTGCAGCAAGTGGAGCGTTATCTGGTTGAAAATGAGGTGAAATATGTAAGTGAACATCTCGAAGCAGAGAATATTACAGAATCAACTATTGATTATGCCACCAAAATAAACGCCAACCTCATCAGTATCATGGACGAGCAGGAGCGCAAAGCCTCTAATCTGTGGTTGGGCCCTTATGCCCAGCAAATGATTAACCAATCGCCCGTACCCGTGTTGTGTATTCATGCCCGGAATGTAATTGCAGGTGTGTCAAGGTAATACACATTTCCTGGCAAGCATATTCTACAGAACACCCTTGACTTTTTCATTGTTACTATTAAAAACACCCCTGTTTTTTTCAGATGCACCTTATACGGGTTCTACCCAAGACAAAATTCAGTTTGCGCCACTATATTTTGCTGCAAGTATCTTTGGCAAGGAGGTGTAGGAAAAACAAAGTGACCTGTTAGACAATACTCAACCTTACAGTATTTGAAGAACCCTTTTCAACTACGGGCGTGCTTAAAACGTTAACAATCAACGAACCATTCTGTAAATATTTTTCCTTGACCAGCCATCGGTTGATTTTTTCCATCAGGCTGTCGGCATCGTTTATACTGTCATCATAAAAACCCTTAACACCCCAAACCAGGCTTAGCGCACACAGGGTGAAGTGGTTAGAGGAAAAGACAAAAAGGTTCGATTCGGGTCGGTGGCTGGCCAATCTGAGCGCTGAATATCCTGAATATGAAACTACTACAATGGCTTTTGCCTGGGTAAGCTGGGCCATTTCTGAAGCATTGTACAGGATGGCATCGCTGATAAACCGCTTGTTGAATAGCCTTTCGGGTGGGTTTTGCTTGTAATAGATGGCTTCAAAATCTTCTATTTCGCGCATAATTTTTTGCATGATGCCAACAGCTTCAATGGGATATAGCCCTACCGAAGTTTCAGCACTCAACATAAGTGCATCAGCCCCATCCAGAATGGAATTGGCCACATCATTCACTTCGGCCCGCGTAGGCCGTATGCTGTTAATCATGGCTTCCATCATTTGTGTGGCAACAATTACCGGTCTTCCTTTTTGCTGACAAAGCTTGATAATGCGCTTTTGGATCATGGGAACGGTTTGCATGGGCATTTCAACACCCAGGTCGCCGCGGGCAATCATGATGGCATCGGAGGCCTCAATAATGGAGTCAATATTTTGAACAGCTTGTGGTTTTTCAATTTTTGCAATAATGCGTGGCTTATTAGGCGATTTGTGTTTGTCGATAAGGCTTCGCAGCTGATGAATATCGTCGGCGGAGCGAACAAATGAAAGGGCAATCCAATGAACCTCATTGCTGAGGATAAAATCAAGGTCGGCCAGGTCTTTTTCTGTCAAACTGGGCAGGCTAATGGCTGTATCGGGCAGATTTACACCTTTCCGTGGATATAATGTGCCGTCATTAATAGCCTGAAGTTCAACTTCTGATTTTCCGTCAGTTTTCATCACCTTTAGCGCTACTTTTCCATCATCGAGTAATACAATTTCGCCGGGTCTGGCATCGGCAGCAAAGGCAGGATAACTGATGAATACACGCTGCTGATTGCCTTTTATCTTATTTGTGGTAAAAGTAATTATGTCACCTGCCCGCAAGCTAGCTGATCCTTCCTCAAAATCACCAAGCCGGATTTTAGGACCTTGCAAATCGGCCACAATAGCAATATAGCTGTCCTGCATGCTATTCAGCTTATGTATATGGGCCATCACATCGCTATGGGCTTGGTGATCGCCATGCGAAAAATTAAGCCTGCACACATCCATGCCGGCCTTTTTCATCTGTTGAAGGGATTCAAAACTTGCAGATGCCGGGCCGATGGTGGCGATTATTTTGGTTTTCATCTGTATATTTTTTATTTTTTAGCGGTCAGACCTGCCTGACGTCAGGCAGGTGGAATCGCCAAAAGAAAAATATTCATGTAGGTAGGTATAAATATGTATTCTTATGACTGATTTCATATGGTATGTATGCTTGAAATGATTCAAAAAGCTTTTTGGCAAGCTTTAGAAATCGAAGTCAAAGGTAGGGCATAATCTTCAATTTCCAAAATCAGCTCGTTAAGCGAAAAGGCTCAGTCACACGGTCAAAAATTCCATTTACAAAAGCTATTGCCATGCCATAGTTGCTAATAGCCAAGTTTTTATCCATGGCAGGCTTAAGGCGGTTTATGAGTTGTTTGCGCGTAACTACACACCCACCACACTGTATTATCAATTTGTATATACTCAGATCGGGAATATTGCTGAGGCCTGCGACTACATCAAAATCCAGTTGCTTACCAGTGAATTCCTTGATCCATTTAGGCAGTTTAAAACGGCCAATATCTTCACAACTCACCTGATGTGAGCAGCTTTCAAGGATGAGTATTTTGTCGCCATCGGTTAATTTCGCAATTGTTGGGGTGCCATTCAAATAAGCCTCAAAATCGCCACGTAAGCGGGCAAATATGATGCTGAAACTTGTTAGCGGAACATGTGCGGGCACGATGCTATTCACAAAGGAAAATGCTTGGCTATCGGTTATAACAAGCTGGGGTTCTGGCATTTTTTGATCGAAATACTGTTTCAGGTGTGTTTCTTTCAACACAACACAAATACAGTCGTTGTCCAGCACATCGCGTATGGCCATTACCTGGGGGAGTATCATGCGTCCGTCGGGAGCTTCTGAATCGATGGGTGTTACCAACAACACCACCTTGTCGGGTTCAACGATGCCTGCAAGCAAGGAAGGTTTTTGATAACTGGTTTCGGGAATGGTTTTCTTAAGGGCTTCAATTAGTTTGTTGGTATGCTCACCGGAAACTACACTAAAGTCGATAACAGGAGATTTGGTTATTTCGCTCACTTTAGTGAAAGTAAGTTCATCAAGCGGCTTTATGTCGCATTTGTTGTGGACAACTACAAAAGGAATGTTGAATTCGCGGAATTGTTTGACAAGCTCCATTTCATAAAAACCAAATTCATTGTTCGAAATTACGAGTATGCCGCAATCAATTGTTTTCAGGGCATCGTATGTTTTTTGAATTCGTTTTTCACCCAGTTCGCCCGAATCATCAATGCCAGCTGTATCAATAATAATGGCCGGGCCGATTCCAAATATTTCAATGGATTTTTTTACTGGGTCGGTGGTGGTGCCGGCATGATCAGAAACAATAGCAACCTCTTGGTTAACAATCAAATTGATGATAGAACTTTTGCCATTGTTGCGCCTGCCAAAAATGCCTATATGTGGTTTTTGATCTTTTCCTTTGGCCATGGTTTATTTTTTGTGATTCTGTGATTCTGTGATTCTGTTATTCTGTGATTCAGTGTGTTTGAGGGTCTTTATTTTGTGATGCTGTTATTCTGTTATTCTGTTATTCAGTGATTCGGTATATTTGCCGCGCTTCGCGCACAGAATCACAGCTTCACAGAATCACAGCCTTACAGAACCACAGCCTCACAATTTAAAAATACAAATCCCTTTCTCCCTGCTTTATGCGTTCGATCCGGTTGCGCACTTCGGGCAAGTATTTGTCGTCCATTTCGTTCAGGTTGCGTTCGATAACTTGCCAGCCTTTTCTGGCAGTTGATTCTGTAGCATAATCTACTATGTATTCGGCCAATGTAAGGATAGCATTGGGGGTACAGAATTTTTTTATGAAACCGGGTACACTAAACTCCATAAAATGCTGTCCTGTTCGTCCTTTGCGGTAACAGGCCGTGCAGAAAGAAGGGAGATAATCGCCTTCGAGCAACTCATCGATAACTTCGTTGAGTGTCCGGTCGTCGTTTATTTTAAATTGCTCCTTGTGCAGGTTTTGGTCAACATGTGGGTTTTCGGAGTATGCCCCAATTTCGAGTTTGGTTCCGGCATCTATTTGCGAACAGCCAAAAGCCAGCACTTCATCCCTGACCTTGCGTGATTCCCGCGCTGTTAAAATTAGTCCTGTATAAGGAACTGCCAGTCGGAGAATGGCTATCAAACGCGTAAACTCCTCATCTGTAACCTTGTATTTATCATCAAGGTCATATTCTGAGGCGTCCTGTATGCGCGGAAACGAGATGGTATGAGGCCCCACATTGTAGCATGCCTCAAAATGGTTCACATGCCGTAGCAAGGCCATTACTTCAAAGCGCCAATCATACAGGCCAAAAAGTGCACCAATGCCCACATCGTCAATACCGGCTTCCATGGCGCGGTCCAGTGCATTGAGCCGCCAGTTGTAATCCGCTTTTTTTCCTGATTCGTGGCATTTGGCATAAGTTTCGGGATGGTAAGTCTCCTGAAAAACCTGATAGGTGCCAATGCCTGATTCTCCAATGGTTTTAAACCCTTCAATATCAAAGGGGGCTGCATTGATGTTGACCCGCCTGATTTCGCCATGGTCTTTCTTTACAGAATAAACTGTTCTAACAGTATCGGCTATAAATGCTGCGGAATAAATGCGATGCTCGCCGAAAACGAGGATCAGGCGTTTCTGGCCATGCTCTTCCAGGGCTTTTACGTTTTCAATGAGTTCCGCTGTTGTAAGTGTTTTGCGAACAGCACTTTTATTGGAAGCCTTAAATCCACAATATCGGCAGTTGTTGGAGCAATAATTTCCAACATATAATGGGGCAAAAAGCACAATACGCTTGCCATACACTTGTTCTTTCAATGTGCGGGCACCTTGTTTGATCATTTCGATCATTTCAGGGGTATCAGCATTAATTAGTACTGCAGTTTCTTCCAGTGTTAAGCGGTTTTTCGACAGGGCATGTTGTATCACTTGTTCAACCCGATCAACTGTTGGTTTGGCGGTGGAATGAATATAAGCCCAAAGCTCGTCCGCATCAATAAATGGTTGCATTGAAACATCGGGCAGCTTGTATGTCTCGGGATAAAATTTCACCTTTTGGTATGTTAAGTTGTTTAGTCAAATGTAAGTATGCACCCTTGCCGGGGTTTCAAGCAAAAGTATTTTTAATTGCGCGGCAAAGATATAATGAAAGTAGTTCCCTGATCGGGTACGCTTTCAACCTTTATGGAACCATTGTATTGGTCAATCATTTTTTTTGTGATGGAAAGTCCGAGGCCACTTCCTGTTATGTCCTTGGTTTTGTTGCTTTTAATGCGTACAAAATCCTCGAAAATATTCTCACAGTCCTCACTGCT
Source organism: uncultured Lentimicrobiaceae bacterium (assembly GCA_964440855.1). Taxonomy (GTDB): domain Bacteria; phylum Bacteroidota; class Bacteroidia; order Bacteroidales; family F082; genus CALAZZ01. The sequence goes on along the minus strand of CAYTUA010000310.1, from coordinate 12,225 downwards.
CATCCCGATGCCGGTATCAGAAACACGTATTTCCAATGTATGTTGATTATCTGTTATTTGTACCTCAACATTTCCACCATCCCTATTGTATTTAACAGCATTGGATACCAAATTGTTGAAAACGATTTCCATTTCGTCGCTATCGGCCAATATATTGGTATTGCCTTCGGAATGCAAGTTCATCCTAACGCCTTTTTGAATGGCGAGTGGTTCAAGTGTATCCATGGCAATGCGGGCAATTTCGGCCAGGTTTATGTCCCGGAGCCGACGCTGCTTTTTGCCTGATTCAATTTTTGTCAGGTCAAGCAAATCCATTATAAGGTTGCGCATACCCTTTAAACGTGTCAGGGACCGGTCGATCATTTTTTCATAATCATCCACCTTTTCACCAAACTGCCTGTCCTGCATCATTTTCAGATAACCTTCAACAGCATTGAGCGGTGATTTGAGTTCGTGCGATAGCACCGACAAAAACTGAAACCTGATTTGTTTGCCTTCTTCCTGCATTTTTCGGGTCATCCTTTTCAGGAAGAGATGCTTGGCCACATTTTCGATGGATGAGCGCAATTCCTGGGGCGTAAAAGGCTTGGGCATGAAGTTGTGGGCGCCATTGCGGGTGGCTTTGATGGCCAAATCGAGCGATGCATAAGAGGTGATCATCATCACGGCCAAATCCATCTGTTGCTTGTTGATATGCTCCAGCACCTCAATGCCATCCATGCCAGGGAGCTTGTTGTCAAGCAGCACTATATCAATGGTTTTGTTATTGAGTATTTCAATGGCATCTTCTCCTGTACCGGCCTCGGTGATTTCAAAATCGAAATCCTCATCCATGAAGGGATAGCCTACGCTATAGTTATTTAATATGCGGTTGATGCCTGATCTGATACCGGGTTCATCGTCTACAACAAGTAAGTGAAGTGTTGCCATTTCTATTTTGCTTTTATAATCATTTGTATGGCAATTGGCAAAATGAACCAATCACTTTTTATCTAAAACAGGTCAAAGCCTGCTGCTCAAGCTAAACTAAAGCTTAAGGAGTTTGTTGATTTCGCGGTGCAGTTGATCGACACGGATGCCTTTTTCGAGATATAGGTCGGCTTTTATCCAGTTTTTGTCGGTTTCGTTATACAGGTCGAAAGTAAAGCCTGTTTCGGCAGTTGCGGCAGAGGCAATTATAATCGGTAGTTTAGGGTATTTTCGTTTGGTTTTATATGCCAGGATAAAACCGCTGTCCTCTTGTTCCATCATCAGGTCAAAAATAGCGAGATCGGGTTTTGTAGTTTCCAGCAATTGCTCAGCCTGTGCCTGGCTATCAGCCGTAATAACATCAAAACCAATGCTTTTTATCATGGTTTCCATTTGGAAAAGATAATCTGCATCATCATCTGCAATCAAAACTAATTTTTTATCGTTGCTCATTACTTTGTGATTTTATCTTTGTTTATTATTTCGGATTTCGTGGTAATTTAATTGTAAAAGTAGTTCCTGTTGGGCCTTTTGCAGCTTTGTCATTTGAACTGACCTGAATTTTACCCTGGTGCATTTTCACAATGCCATAGCAAAGTGGCAATCCAAGGCCGGTGCCTTTGCCTACCTCCTTGGTGGTGAAGAAAGGAGTAAATACTTTTTCAAGATTTTGCTCTGAAATACCTGTTCCTGTGTCGGATATGTTTATTTCAACATCACCATTATGTTCAGTAAGCTTGATGCTGAGCACACCGCCATCAGGCATGGCTTCTACAGCATTTTTTTCGAGGTTTGTAAGCACTTGCATCATTTGGTCTGCATCCAGAAACACAAAAGGGTCTTGCATTTCCACATTCAGCTCCACCTCAATATTTTCGGGCAGAATGATGGATTGTATGCTTCGGTTGATAAACTGTTCAAGATGGGTTTCTTTGAGTTTAACCTGGTTTTTTCTGGCAAAATTCAACAAACCGCCAACAATTTTGCGACAGCGATCGGCTTGTTCCACAATCAATTGCAGATCATTCCGTGTGTTCTCGTCTTGTATTTCATCCAGCAACAGATTGCTGTACATGGTGATAACACCCAGTGGGTTGTTAATTTCATGGGCAATTCCGGCCGAAAGCTGACCCATATGCGCCAGTTTTTCTGATTGTTTCAGTGCCTCGCGGGCAGTAGCCAGTTCTATGTTGGTAAAGTTCAGGTTCTCAATGGATTTATGTAATTGCTCAATGGTATATGGTAGACACATTTCATTTTCGGCCAAGCCTTGCACCACTGCTACAGCGTGCTCAATGCAGGTGTCGTAGCCACAAGCGCCACAATCCATATAGTCTTGCTCGGTATGCTTACCCATGGAGTGCAATACATCTGCTATCTCACTATTTTCTGGTTTCTCAGTGCGGCGGTCCATTGGGGTAAAGCTTGTTGATAAATCAATTGACGACCAGGTTTCCATCTCCTTTTGCCAGGTTTCTTCATCAAAGTTTCGTAGTTTTTCGGCTACATAATTTGAAATACTGGATCGGCGCATGAATTTTTTACCCTCTTCCGACATACCAGGCCCCATAATGCATCCTTCGCAACAGAGCAACTCAAGATGGCTGGCCTGCAATCCTCCGAGTGCAAATTCGCCAATGGCATCCTTAAAATTGACACGGCCTTCTGCCACAATCACATCACCCTTGGTGATATCATCCTCAATTTTCATGTTTTGCAACAAACCATGGCTTACCGGAAAAATAGCCCCTTTTCCGGCATGCGGCGGGTCAAATTCCCGTGGTTGCACGGAATCCGGCTTGATTCCTTTTTCCTTAAAAAGCTCGCGCAATTCAGTAAAAGAAAGCGCAAAATCTACCTCATCCGATTCCGCTTTTTTGGCATAGCAAGGGCCAATAAAAACCAATGGCAGTTTGTTGCCAAACTTTTTGCGCATAACGCGCGCGGTGGCCACCATAGGCGACACAATAGGTGCCAGGTTGTCCACCAATTCGGGCTGGTAATGCTCCACATAGTAAACAATGGCAGGGCAATCAGAAGAAATTATTCCTTTGCCTTTGCTGGTGGCATGCAGTTTTTTATAGGCTGCGGCTACCAGGTCGGCGCCAAAAGCAACTTCAACAATTTGTTCAAAGCCGAGAGCCCTAATCATCCCAACCAAAACCTTATAATCTTCAATTTCGGTGAATTCGGCCGGAAAACTAGGGGCTAGGCATGCAACAACCTTTTGTTCTTGCTGCAGCAATTCCCTTACCTCATCGGTTTGCTTCAGAAATGTTTTGGCTTCTTGTCGGCACACTTTTACGCAGTTGCCACAACCGATGCATCGCTCACTGATAACCTCCGCCTGTCCATTGATTATTTTTATGGCTTTTACCGGGCATTCGCGCAAGCAGGTAAAACACACCCGGCACCGGTCTTTCACGGTGAAAACGAGTTGTTTATTTCTGCTGTTGTGTGCCATATTTGTGCTTTTTGCAAATAGTTAACATATAATCTTCAAATTCCAACCCAGTGCTTTTGGTTCAATTCACTTCTCTTTTTTGGTAATGGGTATGAAGCAATTCATGGCTTTTATGTCCGAGGGGTTTGCCCAGGAATTTATTGTAGAGCTCTATGATATAAGGGTTTTTGTGCGACACCTTGATGGCATCTTTCTCGTCGATGTCATACAAGGTGGCCATGCGTGCCTTTAAGGCATCTTCCTGTGCGCCAATTGGTTGTCCGCCTCCATTGATGCAGCCGCCCGGGCAGGCCATTACTTCGATAAAATGGATGTCGTTGCGGCCTTTTCTAATTTCATCAAGCAGAATTTCTGCATTTTTCAATCCGCTCACAACGGCAACGCCAACTTCCAATTCGCCCACTTTTACTTTGGCTTCTTTGCGTCCGCTAAACCCGCGTACGGCACTTACCTGAAATTTAACCATTTCTTTTCCGGTAATCATATAGTGGGCTGTGCGGATGGCAGCTTCCATAACACCACCTGAAGCGCCGAATATTTTCCCGGCTGAGGAACGTGTCCCAAGCGGTGAATCAGCTATTTCGGGTTCAAGGTTTTGGATGTCGATTCCATGCAGTCGGATCAGGCGCGCCAGTTCTCGTGTGGTAAGCACTGCATCAACATCAGAAATGCCATTGTGGGTCATTTCTTCGCGTTGTTGTTCAAATTTCTTGGCAGTGCAAGGCATCACCGATACGGAATAGATTTTTTCGGGGTCGATACCTTCTGTTTCGGCAAAATAGCTCTTAACGATGGCGCCCATCATTTGCTGGGGCGATTTGCATGTTGAGAGGTTTTCTATCATATCGTGGTGGAAACCCTCAGCATATTTTACCCAGCCTGGACAGCAGCTGGTAATCATAGGAAGATTTTCGCCCTTTTTCACCCTTTCAACAAGTTCCGAAGCTTCTTCCATAATGGTAAGGTCAGCCGAGAAAGAAGTGTCGAACACATAGTTGAAACCAATACGCCGGAGTGCTGCATTCATTTTACCGATGATGTTGGTGCCTGCCGGAATGCCAAATTCTTCAGCCAATGAAACCGAAATAGAAGGGGCATATTGAATCACAGTCACTTTTTCGGAATTGCTGAGGTAGTCTTTGGTTTCAGTAAGGTGTGATTTTTCCTTCAGCGCGCCGGTGGGGCAAACCATGATGCACTGTCCACAGTTTACACAACTCGACAGGTTAAGCCCATGGTTGAAAGAAGTATCGATAAAGGTTTTGCTTCCGCGGCCAACAAATTCAATGGCCGAAACAGCTTCAATTTCTTCGCAAACACGCACGCATCTTCCACAGAGGATGCATTTGGCCGGATCGCGTACAATGCTGGAGCTGGATACGTCCAGTTTATAGTTATTCTTTTGACCACTGATGCGCCGTTCGCGAACATTGAGGTCTTCTGATAGTTTTTGTAATTCGCAATTACCATTACGCTCGCAGTACAAGCAGTCGTCGGGGTGATTCGAAAGCAGCAGTTCCACAATTGTTTTGCGCGATTCCACCACGCGGGCCGAATGGGTGCTAATCTGCATGCCATCGCAAACGGGTTCGGAGCAGGCAGTAACCAAATTGCGGCGACCATGCACTTCCACCACACACATACGGCACGATCCTGTTGGGAACAACCCTTTCATGTGGCACAAAGTGGGTACGCTCATGCCGTTTCGGTTCAATACATCCAAAATGGTGTCGCCTTGTTCGGCAAACATGCGGTTGTTGTTGACTTCTATCGTGAGGCTCATATCAATTCTATTATTTGTTTTCTTAGTTTCTTTTAGCTTACCAAAATAGCATCAAACTTACAGGCTTCTTCGCAAGCCCCACAACTGATGCATTTTTCTGCAATAATGAAGTGGGCTTGTTTGCGTGCGCCAATGATGGCGTTTGTCGGACATTTTTTGGCACAGATGGTACAACCTGTGCATTTGTCCACATCAATACTGTAATCGCGCAAATTGGTACAAACACCGGCACTGCATTTTTTATCAAACACATGTTCTTCATATTCCTCACGGAACCAGGATAGGGTGCTAAGTACAGGATTTGGTGCTGTTTGGCCTAAGCCACAAAGCGAAGTGTCGCGGATTACCTTGCCCAGACTTTCGAGTTGCATAACGCCTTTGAAGCGGGCCAAAGGCTCGTGAATTTCGCGGTTTTTAGGTTTGGAAGTAATACTTTCCAAAATTTCCAGCATCCGGCGTGTTCCTTCGCGGCAGGGGATACACTTGCCACAACTTTCGCGCTGGATAAAATCCATAAAAAATTTGGCTACGTCAACCATGCAAGTGTCTTCGTCCATGACCACCATGCCGCCTGAGCCCATCATAGCGCCCACTTTTACAAGCGATTCATATTCTACCGGAATATCAAGATTGGCTTCCGTTACGCAGCCCCCAGAAGGGCCACCCATTTGAACGGCTTTGAATTTTTTTCCGTTGGGGATGCCGCCTGCGATTTTAAAAATGATGTCGCGGATGGTGGTCCCCATGGGAATTTCGATCAGGCCGGTAAGGGAAATTTTTCCTGATAAAGCAAAAACTTTTGTGCCTTTAGAGGTTTCAGTACCCATGGCACTGAACCAATCGGCTCCTTTGCTGACGATGGTCGAGAGGTTGGCGAGCGATTCAACGTTGTTGATGATGGTGGGTTTGCCAAACAAGCCACTCACCGCTGGAAACGGAGGCCTGGGTCGTGGCATACCACGTTTGCCCTCGATGCTGTGGATAAGGGCTGTTTCTTCTCCACAAACAAATGCGCCGGCACCTTTTTTTATAACAATATTAAGGTTGATTCCTGTGTCGAAAATATTTTTTCCAATCAGGCCATAGTCTTTGGCTTGCTGTATGGCAATTACCAAGCGTTCAATCGCCAGCGGATATTCAGCGCGGATATACACATAGGCTTTGGTGGCACCAATGGCATATGCGGCCAGAGCCATGCCTTCCAATAGTTTGTGTGGGTCGCCTTCAATAACGGCCCTGTCCATAAAGGCACCCGGGTCGCCTTCGTCGGCATTGCAAATCAGGTATTTTTGATCAGCTTCGGTGTTGAGGGCAAATTTCCATTTCTTGCCGGTGGGAAAACCGCCACCGCCACGGCCACGCAGACCACTTTTCTCAACAAAATCGCAGAGTTCGGAAGGGGTGAACACCTTCAGTGCATTCAGGTAAGCCTTGTAACCACCGCGTGCAATGTACTCCTCAATACTAACAGGATTGCTAATGCCGCAATTTTCGAGTACGATGCGTTGCTGGGGCTTGAAAAAGAAATGGTCTTTCAGGTTTGGTGTGCCTTCCCAATCCTTTTGATCCTCTTGCTCGCCAAACTGGCCAAGGACTGGATGGTTGGGGAGTTTGTGCTCAAACACCTGTTCCAACACTTCGGCTACTTTGTTGCCTGTTACCTTTTCAAATGAGATCCTTTTCATGCCCGAAAGTTTTATATCAAGCAAAGGCTCCGATGAGCAAAGACCGATGCAGCCAACAGGGATTATTTCAGCTTCAATATTTTTCATTGATAGCCATTCCTTGGCTTTTTTCATGGTTTCGTTGGCTCCGGCACCCAGGCCACAAGTACCTGCCCCAACAAAGATTACCGGCTGCTGGTTTTCATCTTTGCGCAACAGGCGCAAGCTTTTCAAAACCTCCGGCTGAAGATTGGGCATTTCGCTATGCTTCAGCACATTGTTAATTAGAAAATCTTTTTCTGCAATCATTGTTGTTCCTCCCTGTTTCTGTATTCGTCAATGATGGATTTTATGGATTCGGTGGTAACTTTGGCGTGAAACTCCCCATTGATGCTTATTACTGGTGCCAGGCCACAAGCACCTATACATGCCACCACTTCGAGACTGAAAAGCTTGTCCTTGGTTGTTTGGCCTGCCTTTGCCTTGAGTTGTTTTTCTATTTCGGTCAAAACAGTGGCCGAACCTAAAACATGGCATGCTGTTCCGCGGCATACCTGAACATGGTATTTGCCGGGTTGCGTAAAGCGGAATTGATTGTAAAACGTGGCCACCCCGAAAATTTTACTGGCTGGTAATTGAAGGTATTTACCTACTTCATTTACTGATTCCTCTGACAAGAAGCCCATTTTTTCCTGCACCTGCTGCAAAATGGGAATCAGGCTGTCGCGACCGGCATTTGGGTAATTTTCCAAGATTTCCTGAACTGTGCTTTTCATTTCTTCGTGTTTTAATATACTGTAATTCAGCTATTCAAAATAATTGTGATGACTAAGCGTCCTGTGTTTGTTTTTTGGTCAAGAGCCGCTCAACTTCAGGCATCAGCCTGTTTTTTTCAACAGGTTTGCGAATAAAACCATCCACCGGCACCCATACTGAGCGTCCGTCTTCGGCCCTGTAATCGATACCCGAATTGCCGGTGACGATATCGCGGATAAGAATCACCTGCAACTCCTTGTAATTGGGGTCGCTTCGAAATTCGCGGGCCATTGCCTGCACACTTGGTTTGGTGGTCATCAACACTTCGATGGAGGTTTCCATTAAGGTAGGAATGCCTTGCAAAGCTGGATTGTCCACAAATTCGCGGGCCATTTCGAAGCCTTCATAATGGGTTGTCATCATGACGTCGAGGATGGCCAAATCTGGTTTTTCGGCCAGCGCCAGTTCCAGTCCTTCTTGCTTGTTGTAGGCTGAAACCACTTCATAGCCTTCGCTTTCAAGAATTTGCTCCAGCACCATGATCACGTCCTGGTCATCATCAACGATTAAAATTTTTGCCTTTTTCATGTCATCAATTTTTTTGGGTTTGACTTAGTGTGATTTATTTCACAATCACGATACAAAAGTAACATTAAGAATCCAATAAAATACAGTTCATTGTTACTGTTTTCACAACAGAAAAACCCGTAGTATCAAGAAGAGAAAACCAGTACTTTTGCGCAATCTGCTTTATTGAATGGAAAAAAGCAGTGAATTTTGTACTTTTATCGGACAAATTTTAATCTATTATATATGCAGTATTTTATCAGTAAGACAATAGAGGGGCAGTTTGACGAAACCATAGATCGCGTTACGGAATCCCTGAAAAAATATGGTTTTGGCGTGTTGACGACAATCCAGGTGCACAAAACCCTCAAAGAAAAGATCGATGCCGATTTCAAACCCTATACCATTTTAGGTGCCTGCAATCCGCAGTTCGCCGACAAAGCCTTGCGCGTTGAGGATAAACTTGGTGTATTATTGCCGTGCAATGTGGTGGTGATTGATCAGGGTAACGGACAAATTGAAGTGGCAGCCATGGAAGCAAAATTGATGATGCAAAGTGTTGGGAATGAAGAGCTGTATCCCTTAGCGCAAGAGGTAAGCAGCATGCTTGAGCAAATGATTAAAGGGCTTTAAAGCCTAACCTGAAAAATTCATCTCGCAAAGACGCAAAGCTTTGAAAAAAAACAAATTAGCCAAAACCAATTATGAAAATGATTTCCTGAAATTTCAAGCTGAATTGCTTATTCTTTGCGACTTAGCGGCTTGGCGAGAAATTTTGTGAATTAAGCAGGCTAAAGAGTTGAGGCAGACCAATCAAAAGCCACAACAGGAGAGCAAGCTGGTATTTGTTTAAAAAGAGGAAATCAGTGTTGGCTTGATTTTTTGTACATGGCATTTGCCAATGCCCTCAAACGATTGCATATCACTTTAAGGAGCTTTCGGCACAGACTCCATATTATCCATCAGCTTTGCCTTATCTTTGCATTACATTTTAATTTTAACTATCGATGAAAAGAGTATTAATTGTTACAGGCGGAGGCGACTGTCCGGGCTTAAACGCTGTGATCAGGGCTGTTGTGAAGCGGGCATCGCAAGAAAAAGATTGGGAAGTTTTGGGAAGCATTCAAGGCTTCAATGGTATATTGTGGGAGCCAACCGAACTCAAGGTATTGGATAATGAGGCTGTAGCAGGCATTCATTTTCAGGGAGGAACAATTATTGAAACAACAAACAAAGGCGGCCCTTTTGCGTGGCCGGTAAAAAATAATGACGGAAGCTGGTCTTCTGTGGACCGCTCTGATGAAATGATCCGCAAGATCAAGTATATGGGTATTGATGCCGTAATCAATATCGGTGGAGATGGTTCGCAACAAATATCGCAGGCTTTGTTTGAAAAAGGCCTGAATGTGATTGGTGTGCCAAAAACCATTGACAACGATCTTACAAGCACCGACTCAACCTTTGGTTTTCAGACAGCTGTGGAAATTGCAACCGATGCCGTTGATAAGCTGGTTACAACCGCTGCCAGCCACAATCGCGTATTTGTGGTTGAGGTAATGGGCCGTTTTGCTGGCTGGATTGCCCTGAATGCTGCGGTTGCCGGTGGCGCTGAGGTTTGTCTGATTCCGGAGTTTCCTTACGACATCGAAATCGTGAAAAGTGCTCTGGAGAAACGCTTCAAGCGCGGCAGGGGTTTTGCCGTAATGGTTGTTAGTGAAGGCGCAAAACCCAAAGGTGGCGAAATGGTGTACGAAAAAAGCGATGAAGTTGGGTATGAAAACTTACGGCTTGGTGGCATTGGGCGAAAGCTTATTAAAGAACTTAAAAGCCTTGGCTTTGAGCCTGATATGCGTGAAACTGTACTGGGTCACCTGCAACGCGGGGGAGTGCCAATTGCTTATGACCGCGTGCTTTCGGCACAGTTTGGTGTAAAAGCCTTCGAAATGGCCCTTAAAGGGGATTTCGGTAAAATGGTTGCTTATCGCCATCCGTATTTCGTGAGCGTGCCACTCAAGGAAGCTACTTCACATCCCAACCTGGTTACCCTGGACAATGCACTGGTTAAAACAGCTAAAGGTTTAGGCATTTCGCTGGGTATCGAAATGCCGGTAAAGGTGAAATAGCCTGATTCCAACTATGAAAATACAGCTCATACCGACAGCCCGGCAAATTGCCGATTTTGATTTATCAAACAAAACAGCTGTTGTAATTGATGTGCTCAGGGCCACTTCTGTCATCATCACAGCCTTGCAAAATGGGGCAAAAGCGGTTGTTCCTGTGGTTTCTGTTGAAAAGGCGGTGGAATTGTATAAGGCATCAGGCCATACTGCTGTTATGGGTGGCGAAAAGGATTCCATTATCATTGATGGTTTTCAACTGGGAAACTCACCCTTACAATATACAAGCGAAACCATTAGCGGCAAGGAAGTTATTCTTAAAACAACCAATGGAACTGAGGCCATTAATGCAAGCAGCGGTGCGAATAAATTGGTTGCTGCTGCTTTTTTAAACTTACAGGCAGTTGTTGACTTTTTGACGCATGAGAAACATGATGTTGTTGTAGTATGTTCGGGCACGAATGGAAAATTTTCCATGGATGATGGATTGTGTGCGGGTATGATTATTCAGCGATTGATGGAAAAAGTGACAGCGGAATGCTGTGATCTGGGCCTCAGTATGCAGCAATTGGCAAAGCAAAAAGGTGATTTGAGCCAGAAACTTGCACATTGCTTTCACTTGAACTATTTACTTGCCCTTGGTTATGAAAAGGATGTGGACTATTGTTTACAAACAGATATCATACATCTTGTGCCGCAATGGGTTGGCGGAAAGATAATTGCTTAATTCATATTTGATACGTTAAAGCACGAAGCAGTTTTTTATGTATGTCGGCTGATAATTTGCCCGATGCCAATCGGCGTTTTATTTATCTTTGGGGCAATGCAATTCCAATACCATGAAAACCCCTCGTTTACTTTTGTTTGCGGCAGGCATTGGCTTGCTGGCGGTTGTTTCCGTTTATTATTTTGCTGATTTAAACTTTAAAAATAAAAAGCGCGAAGCATTTGAAGCTTTTTTGTTCAGTGAGTTAAGCCAGTTACCCGAACCTCACGTCAACTTAAAGGAAATACCCAAGGCAGACAGGCCTGATGTGGCTGCTTTGCAAAATTATTACCAAACCCTTGATCCCCAATTGGGTTATGTGCCCTTTAAACGGCAGCGCGAAGCCTGGTTGCAAACCAAGTCCATTGAAGAAGATTTGATTGCAGCACGCGGCACCTCCTCCTTAAGCTGGACAGGCACACGTGCTGATATGGGCGGGCGCACCCGTGCCATCATGTTCGACCCAAATGATGAGGCAAACCTGAAAGCTTGGGCAGCTGGTGTTACAGGTGGACTTTGGTACACCGACGATATTACCGATTTGAACCACGATTGGGAAGCGGTTGATGATTTTTGGCCAAACCTGGCCATCAGCTCACTGGCTTACGATCCGGTTGAAACCACTACTTTTTATGCAGGCACAGGTGAAGCCCAGACAGCTCGGGTAATCTACCGCGAATCAACCGGACTTGGCATTGGTATAATGAAATCAATGGATGGTGGGCAGAGCTGGGAACTGTTGCCATCAACAGCAGATTTTGCCTATATCACGGATGTAAAAGTGCGTGAGGAAGATGGTGTGGGCGTTGTTTATGCTGCAGTGGTTTCGGGAACCTATCAGGGAGAGGACCATATCAGCCAGCCTTCGGATGGACTGTACCGATCAGCCGATGGTGGCGCAACCTGGGAGCAGGTGCTGCCGCTTATCCCGGATGGTGACGGGGCCTTTTATGCACCTGCCCAATTGGAAATCAGCAGTGATAACCGCATTTTTGTTGGGACTATGGAAAATCTGGACAAAAAAGGAGGTGCCACGGTGTTGTGGTCTGATGAGGGAACCCCCGGCAGCTGGACAGCCTATACTTTTTATAATGAAATGATATCATTTGAAAGTACATATAATATTCCGGCCCGCACCA
>CAYTUA010000309.1:0-3245 GCA_964440855.1 uncultured Lentimicrobiaceae bacterium | reverse complement strand
AGTGGCGAAGATATTGCAACCTCTGTTCGCGCCCGCGAAGGAATTCGCTATCTCGGCAGCGATATACAGCATATCAAACCGGAAACCCATACATTGAAGCCGGTTAACAGCTTTTTCTTTTTTTCGAATTTGTATATCGGATTGCTGGGATTGGGAGTCGTGTTTTTTGCAGCTATATTAATTTATTACCGAAAAGCCACCAAGCTACGCAAAAATCAGTCGCTGCTCCGCAACAGGCAAGCTACAAAAGTTGCACGCAAGCGCTTGAAAACAGCCCATAAGCATATGCATATAAAGGAGCAGAATGAGTTTTATATGGAAATGTCGCAAGCCTTATGGGGCTACCTGGCCAACAAGTTCAATATCACAAGGGCCGATTTGTCTTTCGAAACTGTAAAGGAAGCCCTTGGCAAAACGCAAGTTCCTGAAGCACTGCGCGACGAATTTATTGAAGTGCTCAATAATTGTGAATATGCCCGTTTTGCCCCCGGTGATGCCAGCGAAAAAATGGAAGAGCTTTATAAACAAGGCATTCAGATTATCTCAAAAACAGAAAGAACAATTAAATAGGCCAACAGATGAAAATTGTGAGAACTATACTGCTTATTTTGGCCTTGGGTATTGGCATGCAGCTTTTGCCGCAGACCGATTCAGTACAGCAAAAACTTGAGCTGGCCAACACCTATTATAATAAGGCCATTTATGATTCGGCCATTATTGCTTACCATTCAGTAATGGATGAAGCTTACGAATCAGTTGCACTCTATTATAATCTGGGGAATACATATTTTAAATTGCGCGATTTTCCTTCAGCCATTCTTTATTACGAAAAAGCGCGTAAGCTTGATCCAGCTGACCCCGATATACTTTTCAATCTGCAGGTTGCCAATGGGTTGATTGTTGATAAGATAGATCCCTTGCCTCAAATGTTTTACCGCATTTGGTGGAATCGATTTTATGCCATGTTCGATGCTGATACCTGGGCATGGCTTTCGGTAATTGGATTTTTGCTCACACTCGCCTTGATATTGCTTTACCTCTTGTCGAACCGAATGGCACTGCGAAAGCTTGGGTTTTTTGCCGGAATACTTTTCCTTTTTCTTACGGTGGGTACATTCGGTTTGGCTTCGCAGAAGTATTATTACACACAACAAACCAACGAAGCTATTGTATTCACCCCTACCATTACAGTTAAATCTTCGCCAGCCGCCAATAGTGTGGATTTGTTCGTGCTGCACGAAGGAACCAAAGTCCGGTTGCTGGATGAGGTAGGCGCCTGGAAGAAAATTAAAATTGCCAATGGCAGTATTGGATGGTTGCCCGAGGAATCCATTCAGGGGATTTAGTTTGGTTTTTTTCATCCGATAAGTTGATCACAAAAAATATAAATCAAAGTTTCCCGCATTTGGCAGCTTTTTAAAACAGGCCATTTCTGATGTGTCGGGCAAGGGACCTTACTTCGGCAACATTTGATCTTTCCTATTAAGTTAAGGGCGATTTAGCTGACAGCAAATAAATTTTCTTATTTTTGGCCTGTTTCACATAGTCTGATTAATTCATAAAATTTCGTTACGAGATGTTCAAATACCAAGTAATAAGACCTACCGCAGATTTTTTTAATGAGGGAATAGTGAATTATTTCCAAAATAAAAAAAACGAGGACGGGTGTAGTGTGCAGGTAGTTGGGCATCGCAGTAGAAAATTTGTGAATTAATCAGGATAGATCAGTCTTAGTGTTTTTTAAGCTCAACTAACCCAGTTATGAAACAACTGTCATTTTTACGGTTCATGACTTTTGTAGCAATTGTTTTGTTTTTCGCCACCCTCTTTCATGCTTGCCTCAAATCAAAAGCCCCGGGTTTACCTGCCGATGTAGTACAATCGATAGCCGAAACAGGATTTAACCGGATTGAGTTAACCAAAACTGTGGCCAATTACTTTGAAGACAGCGATAGCCTTCACATGAACGCTGCATTTTTTCTCATTTCAAATATGGGATGGCACTACAGTGTTATTTATCAGATAAGCGATTCCACAGGGGAAGCCCATCAAATTGACCCCACAACATTTGCAACGGGGAAGGCCATGCTGGATTATTGGGATAGCCTTGATATAGCGGTTGGAGGTCTGATATATGAGCCGTTGAAGTTTCAGCCCGACCGCGACACCGTAAAAGCTGAAAAACTAATTGGAAATATTGATAACAGTTTGATCCACCCTTGGCTACGGAATTTTCACGATACGATAATTTTTCAGTATGTACTTCCATACAGAATTGGAAATGAACTGATAGAGTACTGGAGAATCCCCATACTGTCGGATCATGCCTGGTTGTTCAAAGCAATGGATACAGCACAGCCAATCGCTTCACTGACCCAATTGATAAGCCATTACGCAGATAGCCTATATAGCTTTGACAGGCGTTTTGTGAAGCAAGCCCATGTACTTAGTTATGATGAGATACAACGTTCAAAGCGAGGAAACTTTACCGATCTTGCTTATCAAAAAGTACGCTTGCTGCGTACGTTTGGTATCCCGTCCACCTTGGATTATACCCCTTACATCAGCGATACCAATCAGGGAATTGCCTGGGCAGTTGCCATGAACAGCAAAGGTGAATTTGTTCCTTTGCTTCCGCCCGACATCAAAGAGCTTTTTGGTAGCAATGGACGTATCCCAAAGGTGTACCGCAGAATATACCACAGCAATGAAAATAGCCTGTTTGCACAGAAGAATCTGGAAGTTACCACACCTCCATTCATTGGACATTTTCATTATCAGGATGTTACTGGCGAATATTTTCCAATTTCTGAAGTTACACTCAATATTTCATGCCCCGACACACTGGTTTATCTTGCCGTTTGGAACGATGATGAATGGAAGGCTGTTGATTGGTCAGTTTGCCATGACAATCAGGCACGCTTTCAAAAATTGGCAATAGGGTCCGTGTTAAGGCCTGTTTACCTGAAGAATAAGCAGGTTGAAGTGTTTGGAGAGCCATTTGTTGTACATGATACAAACGAATGATACACTACTGCTTCCTGATGGTTGTTAAAAGGCCTATGTTAAAGTAAAAATTCCAAAAACTTGAAATATTTTACCGTAAACTTTAATGTCTTTGTTTTTGATTATTCAGTGCTTACATTTGTACTAACCAACACGATTGGATGTAATGTTAAGGATTGTTAAATAAAATGCTTTTATCTTTGTTGCTGTTCTGAATAATATCTGTAACTTGTGCCACT
>CAYTUA010000308.1:0-5298 GCA_964440855.1 uncultured Lentimicrobiaceae bacterium | reverse complement strand
CGCTTCAAGGTGAAATATTTTCGTGAGTATGATATCCCTATTGCAGGGCTGGGGCTTGGAGAACACCTCTTTAGCTTTGAAATCGGCCCGACGTTCTTTCAGCAGCTTGATTATGCTGTTTATGAAGATGGTAAGGTACAGGTTGATTTACTGTTCATCAAACAGGAAACCCTGTTTGAGCTTAAATTCAAACTGAAGGGGTTTGTTGTGGTGGCTTGCAGCCGCTGCCTCGATGATTTCGACTACGAAATTGAAGGGAGCAACCGTCTTATTATCAAATATGGAGCTGAATATGAAGAGGAGTCGGACGAGGTGCTGATATTGCCGCATGAGCAACATCATTTTGATGTGAGCCACCTGATTTACGAATATATCAGTTTGCTGATACCATTCAGCTGCAGCCACCCTGAATCTGAAGATGGGAATTCGGACTGCAACCCTGAAATGCTAAAGCGGCTCGAACAGCACCAGACCGAAGGAACGCAAACTGACCCACGCTGGGACCTTTTGAAGAATTTTAAACAAGAAAACGATAAATAAAGAGTTTTATACTAATATTAAAGCAAAATGGCACATCCAAAACGAAAAATATCGAAAACAAGGCGCGATAAAAGAAGGACGCATGATAAAGCTGTGCTCCCAACCTTGGCCAAATGTCCTGTAACCGGGGCTATCCATATCTATCACAGGGCTTATTATGTTGACGGAGATTTGTATTACAAAGGAAGGCTTGTAATGGAAGGTGCCAAGGCCTAGACCTTTGGCATTTAGCTACTGCTACCCCAAGTAAACAAAATATGCGTATCGGTCTTGATGTATTCGGTGGCGATTTTTCGCCACAATCAACCTTAGATGGTGTTCGCTTGCTTATTCCCGAATTGGTTGGGGATGAATGTCTCGTTTTGTATGGTGATAAAACAATCATACAAGAAGGGATTGACCAAAACTGGATTGAGGCCGGCAAAGTCGATATTGTAGATGCCCCCGAAATAATTGGCATGGCTGAACAGCCAAGTAAAGCCTGCCAGAAAAAAAAACAGTCCTCCATCGTAAAGGGATTTAACCACCTGCGCAAAGGCAAAATCCAGGCATTCTCCAGTGCCGGAAACAGCGGGGCCATGATGGTTGGCTCTGTGTATGCCATCAATACCATACCCGGAATTATCAGGCCATCTAGTGCCGTGTTGATCCCCAAGGTTAACGGGGGTCATACAGTTTTGCTTGATGTAGGTACCAATCCCGATGCCAAGCCCGATGTGCTTTATCAATATGGCATTTTAGGATCAAATTATGCGCAGCATGTACTGGGTATAAAAAACCCAAAAGTAGGCTTGCTGAGTATTGGCGAGGAGGAAAAAAAGGGCAATCTGTTGATTCAAACAACCTTTCCGCTGATGAAAGACTCGATTGACTACAACTTTATTGGTAATGTAGAGGGCCGCGATTTGTTTAACGACAAAGCCGATGTGGTTGTTTGCGATGGTTTTACCGGAAATATTGTTATCAAGCAAATTCAATCCATGTACCGCCTGATGGAAAAACGGAACCTGGTTGATGATTATTTCAAACTATTCAACTATGAACTGCATGGAGGAAGCCCCATTCTCGGCATCAATGGCACCGTTGTCATTGGGCATGGGATAAGCAGTCCGCTTGCAATCAAAAATATGGTATTGCTTTCGCGCAATATTGCCAATGCCAGCCTTCACCACAAAATTCAAACTGTCATTGATAGTTATGACAGTTAATTAAACCAGGATTTTTTAGTAATCGATTTCAGGTTTGAGTTTATGAACAAAATACGCGCTGCCATAACAGGAATTCACGGATGGGTTCCCGAGTACAAGCTTACGAATCAGGAACTCGAAAAAATGGTTGATACCACCGATGAGTGGATTTTAGCCCGCACAGGCATCAAAACACGCCATATCCTCAAGGGAAAAGAACAAGGAACATCAGTAATAGGCACAGAAGCTGTAAAAGGCTTGCTTGAAAAAACAGATACCAAGCCCGAAGAAGTGGATATGGTGATTTGCGCTACCGTTACCCCCGACATGCTTTTTCCGGCAACGGCCAATATCATCAGCCACAACTGCGGCATCAAAAACGCTTTCAGCTTTGATATGAATGCTGCTTGTTCGGGCCTGCTGTATGCTTTGGTAACTGCCTCAAAATTTATTGAAAGCGGTACACATAAAAAAGTCATTGTGGTGGGTGCCGACAAGATGTCGTCCATTGTGGATTATACCGACAGGACTACCTGCATTATTTTTGGCGATGGAGGAGGTGCGTTCCTGCTTGAGCCTACAACTGAAGAGTTGGGTATTATGGACAGTGTGATGCATACCGATGGATCGGGTATGACGCATCTGCACCAAAAAGCAGGTGGCTCGCGCAAACCCCCTAGCCACGAAACGATTGATGCACGCGAGCACTATGTGTATCAGGAAGGACAAGCTGTTTTTAAATTTGCGGTTACCAATATGGCCGATGTGGCTGTGGCTATTATGCAAAAAAACGGGTTGAAGCCGGAGGATATTTCATGGTTGGTGCCTCATCAGGCCAATATGCGCATTATTGATGCAACTGCCCGCAGGATGGGCATAGCAAAAGAGCAGGTGATGATTAATATCGAACGTTATGGCAACACCACAAGCGGCACCTTGCCACTTTGTGTTTGGGAATGGGAAAACCAATTGCGCAAAGGGGACAATATTGTATTGGCTGCTTTTGGCGGTGGTTTCACCTGGGGATCGATTTGGCTCAAATGGGCTTACGACCCCAAATAAAAGCCATAGGAACCCTATAGCTTTTTTACTTTATTTCTTGATTGGTTTTTGCTCCAACCTATTTATTTTCATGCACAACAAGCTTAAATCCAACGCCGTGTACGTTCATTAATTCGATCTGATCATCATTTTTAAAGTACTTCCTTAGCTTGGTGATATATACATCCATGGAGCGGGCATTGAAATAGCTGTCGTCGTACCAGATTTTGTTCAGGGCCACAGAGCGGTCAAGTACCCGGTTGAGGTTTTCGCACAACAGCCTGAGCAGCTCCGCTTCTTTTGAGGTGAGCTTGCTTTCCTGTCCATCATGCATCAGCAGCTGCCGGTTGTAATCAAAGGTAAAACTCCCTACCTCAAAAACCGTTGGCCGCACCTGGTCTTCTGCCGAACGCCGCAAAATGGCCTTCATGCGCATGAGCAGCTCTTCCATGCTGAAAGGCTTGGTGAGATAGTCGTCGGCGCCCAGCTCAAAACCTTGCAGTTTATCTTCCTGCATCGATTTTGCAGTAAGAAACAGCAGCGGCACTTTGGTATCCAGCTTTCGGATTTCGGTGGCCAGGGCAAAGCCGTCCATCACCGGCATCATCACATCAAGGATGCAAAAATTGAAGTCTCCTCTTTTATATTTTTCAAGTGCCTCTTTTCCATCAACACATAAAGTCGTGGGATAGCCTTTGGCTTCGAGATATGCTTTTAATATGGTGCCCAGATTTTTGTCGTCTTCGGCAAGCAATACCTTTGTTTGATTTTCCATAAAATTAATTTGTTATTGACCGCCATTAAACGGCAGACGGATATAAAATGTTGTCCCTTTCTTCAATTCACTCTTCAAGTGCACCGTACCTCCATGCTTTTCGATAACGGCTTTTACGTAGCTCAGCCCCAAGCCAAAACCCTTCACATTGTGAATATTGCCGGTAGGCACCCGGTATAATTTTTCAAAAATCTTTTTTTGATTGGCCTTACTGATCCCTATTCCGTTATCTTGCACACTCACTTCAATGGCATTGGGAATATTGCGGCTCTGTACCAATATTTCGGGTGGCCCGTCGGAATACTTGATGGCGTTGTCCAATAGGTTAAGTATTACATTGGTAAGGTGAACACTGTCAGCGCGGAGTAAATGTTTTTCGGCTGTAAGGCTGGCGAGTATTTTGCCTTCTTTCTTTTTTGCCTGAAGTAATTTGGTGTTAATACATTCTGTAATAATCTCATGCAGGTCGATATTTTCCGCGCGCAGCGACAGTTGACCCTTGTCCATAGTAGCCGATTGAAGGATTTGCTCGGCCATGGTACCCAGGCGCTTGTTTTCTTCATCAATCATACTGAGATAGCTTGTGTATAAGCCATCTGATTTTTGCACATCGCAATCACGCAGGGCCTCACAGGCAAGCCCAATGGTTGCAATAGGTGTTTTAAACTCATGGGTCATATTATTGATGAAATCGTTCTTGATCTCCGACACTTTCTTCTGCCTGAAAATGGTATAAATGGTGGCCCCAAAACTCATGATGATGAT
Organism: uncultured Lentimicrobiaceae bacterium; assembly: GCA_964440855.1. Lineage (GTDB taxonomy): Bacteria > Bacteroidota > Bacteroidia > Bacteroidales > F082 > CALAZZ01. Next base: position 990 of record CAYTUA010000308.1, on the reverse strand, counting down.
AAGGATCAACATGGCCGAAATAAAAACCAAATACCACAACTGGCTTACCAGAAAACGTTTTTCATTCGGAAAATAAAGCAACAACTGATCGGCATAACGCATGGGGGAACTTGTAGGATAGAGTTCAAAAACAAAGCTTTCGCTGAGCAATTGCTGTGGATAATGCCCCGTTTTTTGAAAAAGCATTGCGTTGCGCTGTGGGCTGTAAACGCCAAATTCATAGGTGGTGCGCAAGCCATGCCGGTCGAGTTCAAAAGCAATAAGCGAATCAATCATCGCAGGGTTCATATAGTGGTTGAGTGTGCGCGATGGTTGGTGTCCAAAAAGCATTTCCTGCAACATTTCCTGCGCCATGGTCGAACGCCGCAAAAAACCCTCAAAATCGGATTGTGCTGTTGGACTTTGCACATCCATATGCATGGCGTTGTTAAGCGAATCCCATGTGGTGAGCAATTCCGATTGCCGGTTCATCATATTTACCCTGTGTTCAAAACGCCGTTGCATGGCATCTTTTTCAAGACTAACAACCACATGGTTGATGGCTTGGTTCACGTCGCGCACAAATGTGGCTTCCTTCACCTTCATGGCTGCACCAATCCAATGCACCTGTATGCCCATGAGCCCGAGCAGGGCCATCGACATTACAACAATAATTGCGGCTATTGAGCGTTTATTCATCGAAGCAAAATTAGCGCATTCATCTACATGGTTTACAGGTTTTTAACATATCTTAACAACTCTTATATTTCGTTAACACCGCATGGGGATTTTATGCTTTAATTTTGCATCACGTTCTTTAACAAACAATTGTTTTTTACTACCAAAAATTTATGTTCTAATCATTGTGCGTTAAAGGTTTTCATAAATTTTGGTTTTTGGTTCGAAGAGGTGGCTGGTTCTCAGTCACCTCTTTTTTTATGCAAAAAAAAACAGCCCCTTGTCTGGCAAAAGGCTGTTTTAATAAAACTACTCTTTGGGTTTAAGGTTTTA
>CAYTUA010000307.1:0-4005 GCA_964440855.1 uncultured Lentimicrobiaceae bacterium | reverse complement strand
ATCATCATTTCTTTGACTAACAACACAGGACAGGTCATTTCCTGGGCTTCTTCAGGAAAAATGGGCTTCAGAGGCTCCAAAAAGAATACGCCCTATGCAGCACAAATGGCAGCAGAAGATTGTGCAAAAAAAGCATACGACCTGGGATTACGCAAAGTTAAAGTTTATGTAAAAGGGCCCGGTTCCGGACGCGAGTCAGCCATCAGGACGATTCACACCTCAGGCATTGAAGTAACCGAAATTCAAGACGTTACCCCATTGCCACACAATGGTTGCCGTCCACCCAAACGTAGAAGGGTATAAACTGAGGAGCAGAGTAGAAATATTTAAACTTTAAAACTATGGCAAGGTACATTGGACCAAAATCAAAAATAGCAAGAAAGTTCAGCGAGCCCATTTTCGGGCCCGACAGAGCATTTGAAAAGAAAAATTACCCTCCGGGAATGCATGGCGCCAACAAGCGCAGGAAAAAGCAATCGGAGTATGGCGTGCAGCTTCAGGAGAAGCAAAAAGCCAAATACACCTATGGTATTCTGGAAAAACAATTCCGCAATACGTTTAAGACTGCATCAAAGAAAAAAGGTGTGACAGGTGAGCTTTTGCTGCAACTTATTGAGTCGAGACTTGATAATCTTGTTTATCGTTTTGGCATTGCGCCTACACGAAGTGGTGCCCGTCAGCTGGTCAATCACAGGCATATTACCGTAAATGGTGAAATAGTGAATGTTCCCTCCTATATGACAAAGGAAGGTGACATCATTGGCGTGCGCGAAAAATCAAAGAGCCTCGAAGCTATTACTACTTCTCTGGAAGGCAGGGTAAACCGTTACCCATGGCTGGAATGGGACGGCGAGAAATTGCAAGGCAAATTTATGAGCTACCCCAGCCGTGAAGACATTCCTGAGAACATTAGGGAACAATTAATCGTGGAGTTGTACTCCAAATAATAAAATAACCTGGTAGGTATTCTATCAAACACTAAATAACAGTTATGGCAATTTTAGCGTTTCAAAAACCCGAAAAGGTTATCATGGTCGAATCGGATGAATTTAAAGGTTTATTCGAATTCCGCCCGCTTGAACCAGGTTTCGGAATCACCATCGGAAATTCCCTCAGGCGAATCCTGCTCTCTTCACTCGAAGGCTTTGCAATTACGTCCATCAGAATTGATGGGGTATTGCACGAGTTTTCTACCGTTGAAGGTGTAGTTGAGGATGTAGCCGACATCGTGCTGAACCTAAAGAAAGTGAGGTTCAAGCAACAGATTTCTACTGAAACCACAGAAAAAGTAAACATCATTATTGGTGAGCAGGAGCAATTTAAAGCCGGCGACATCAATAAATTCCTTTCCGTGTTTCAGGTGCTCAACCCCAACGAGGTAATCTGCAATCTGGATCCGTCCGTGAAGCTGAATATCGAAATTACCATCGGTAAAGGTCGTGGATATGTGCCCGCCGAAGAAAACAAAGTTCAAGGTGCAGCTGTTGGTACAATTGCTATCGATTCGATTCATACCCCGATTAAAAACGTGAAATACCACGTTGAAGACTTCAGGGTAGAGCAAAAAACCGACTACGAAAAACTGTTGATCGAAGTTGTTACCGATGGTTCTATTCATCCCAAGGATGCCCTCAAAGAAGCAGCCAAGATCTTGATCTTGCACTTTATGCTGTTTTCCGATGAGAAAATTACAGTGGATGAAGAAGAAAAATCTGTTAGCGAAGAGTTTGATGAAAGCTCCTTGCACGTGAGACAGTTGCTCAAGACCAAACTCGTTGATATGGACCTTTCCGTAAGGGCCCTCAACTGTTTGAAAGCCGCTGATGTGGAAACACTGGGCGAACTGGTTGCATTTAACAAGAACGACTTGCTTAAATTCAGGAATTTTGGCACGAAATCACTTACCGAACTGGAGGAACTGGTGAAGAACAAGGGACTGGAGTTTGGTATGAATATTACAAAATATAAATTAGATAAGGAATAAAGCGAGATGAGACACAATAAGAAATTCAACCATCTTGGACGGACAAGTGCCCACCGCAAATCGATGCTGGGCAATATGGCAGCTTCTTTGATCATGCACAAAAGGATAACTACTACATTGGCCAAGGCAAAAGCCTTGCGCGTGTATGTAGAACCACTGATTACAAAGTCGAAGGAGGATACAACCCATCAACGCAGGATGGTGTTCCGCAAATTGCAGGACAAATTTGCTGTAACAGAACTTTTCCGCGAAGTAAGCGTGAAGGTAGCTGACCGCCCCGGTGGTTACACCCGGATTATTAAGCTTGGACAGCGCCTGGGCGACAATGCCGATATGTGTATGATCGAGTTGGTTGACTTCAACGAAAACTTGTTGGGTGCCGATAAAAAAGCACCGGCAAAAGCCAAATCAACACGCCGCAGGGGTGGTAAAAAAGCCGCTTCACCAGCTGCTGAAACCAAGACCAAGGAAAAAGTAGTAGCTGTCAAAACAGAAGTTGTGGCAGCTGCACCTGAAGCCGCTGTGGAAACCGAAGAAGTGGAAACTGTTGCCGAAAATGTAGAGACCGTTGAGGTGGAAAAGGAAACAGAAGAAGCCAAACCAGTAGTAAAAGAGGAAGCGGAAGTGAAAGCTGAAGCCGAAACACCAGCCGTTGAGGAAAAGGTTGAAGAACCCGAAGCCAAAGCTGAAGACGACGACAAAAAAGATAAGGAAGCCAAATAAGCAGGCCCCTGTCAATTTTTTATAAAAGGTTAGAAACGCATGCGCTTCTGACCTTTTTTGCTTTCAATATCAACCATCCGGGCTTGGGATGGTATCATTAATAGACTAAAACCCTCCTGGTAAATGAAACATCCCCCGCATTTACTCGAAGAAAATACAAGCCTTTACTAAACTGGTCAGTCTCGATCTGATATTTGGTGCTACTAATACCAGTTAGAGTTTTAATATTTGCCCCCCAAGCATTATAGATTTCAATACGGCTGATTATCGCTCGTTCTGTTGAGAGTACCAATGAAGCTGGTTGAGGGACTGGATTCGGGTGGATTCGGAGTTCTGCTGAATTGGCGACTATTTCGTTGGCTGAAACCAAAAAATCAAAACAAGGTATATGATTCTCGTTTTTGTACAAAAAGACATTGTTATACCTATAGCAAACAGTTGAAATATCACATATGCAGGCTAAACCGTTATACTTTGGGTACCAAAAGCCACACAATGATCCAATTCCTTCAACCCATGAACAATACCCCGCAAAATTGAAACGTTTGCGATAGGTGTTGTCAAGCAACTGAATAGAGTCAATCGATGACACCTCCATATATCCATATGGGGGTTCGCACAATTGTGAAACCAGGAACATGGTATCGCCAACCGTGAGATTGAAATCATAGAGGAGGATCTCATGTGGACAAGAATTCTTGATGAAGTAAACTCTTTTGTTTTCCTCCCTGAATGCACCCATGTATTTATTCAATCCGTCCCTGTGCTCATAAATCATGTTGTATTCCAGGGAGTTAATCGTTGTTTTGCCGTTTATAAACAAAGTGTATTTGCAGCTGTCAGGGTAGTAGCATCCCCAGGAAGTTTGATGAATATCAAATTCATTCCAAAAGGCATCAGATTCGGGAAAGGGTACGTAGGTTTGTGCCTGCACGCCTGATAGGATAAGAAAAAGCAGGGCCGAAAAGATGAAAATTTTCATTGGGCTTGTTTTGAATTTGGTTTTGTGGCTTGTATGCTAACTGCTTCAGCAATTAAATTGTCTGATTATTAATAATAGGAACGCAAGACTCACAAAGATATTTTAATTGAAATGATTGTCAAATTGAAAAATGATATGAAGCAAAACCTCATCAACCATGCCCAAGGGTGTAGTTCATGCATTTTGCCTTGACTCCATAGGAGTCGCATCTGGTTTTTGGTATAATCCCCTAAACCGAAACGCTTGATTGCAAATCATTGCAGCTAATACGAATTCCTAGGATGAGTAAATTACTCATTTTTGAATACTTCAGCCA
>CAYTUA010000306.1:0-3842 GCA_964440855.1 uncultured Lentimicrobiaceae bacterium | reverse complement strand
ATGGGGGGTACAGCTATTGGCACGGGCATAAATGCTGATGCAAAATACAGTGACAAGGTGATACCCTATTTGCGTATTTTAACAGGTATGGATATCCGGCTGGCGCGTAACCTGGTGGAAGCCACACAGGATACCAGTGATTTTGTAACCTATTCTGGTGCCTTGAAGCGGCTGGCCGTAAAAATCTCAAAAATATCCAACGATTTGCGCTTGCTTTCCTCAGGGCCAAGGGCCGGTCTCAACGAAATCAACCTGCCGCCCATGCAGCCGGGGTCAACCATCATGCCCGGAAAGGTCAACCCGGTTATTCCGGAAGTGGTGAACCAGATCGCTTTTAAAGTAATTGGTAACGACCTCACTGTTTCGATGGCTGCTGAAGCCGGGCAACTGGAACTCAATGTGATGGAACCCGTAATTGTTCAAAGCTTGTTTGAATCAATCGAAATGCTCAAAAATGGCATGCATGTACTGGCGAGCCGTTGTATTTCGGGCATCACTGCCAATGAAGAGCATTGCCTCAGAACGGTACAAAATTCCATAGGGCTTGTGACTGCCCTGAACCCTTATATTGGCTATGAAGCCTCAACCGAAATAGCCAGGCAAGCGCTGTTGTCGGGCAGAAGTGTTTACGACCTTGTGCTTGAGAAGCAACTGCTCTCCAAGGAAAAGCTGGACGAAATACTGAAGCCGGAAAATATGATTAAGCCGGGTAGGGCTTAGTAATTGGGTTGCATTTTATTTCAATCTCTCAGCTCTTTCAGTGCCAACGCGATGCGTTTTGTAGCCTCCTTTAGCTGGGTTATTGTTGTTGCATAACTGAAACGAATGCAGTTTTCAGCACCGAATGCATCGCCGCTAACCAGTGCCACATGTGCCTTGTCGAGCAAATAAAGGCAGAGTTCGTAGCTGTTATTGATGGTTGCTGTACCATCTGTTTTCCCAAAATAATAACTGATATCGGGGAACATATAAAACGCACCATCTGGCATATTGGGTTTGACCCCTTCAATTTGGCGCAATTGTTCATACAGCAGGTTTCGTCTTTTATGAAATTCGCTAACCATTTGTTTCAGCTCCAAGGCTTCGGCCGGATCGGTTTGCATGGCTTCAACAGCAGCGGCCTGCGATATACTTGAACTTCCGGAAGTGTATTGACCTTGCAGGGTGTTGCAGGCATCAGCAATAAATTGGGCTGCAGCCATATAGCCTACACGCCAGCCGGTCATGGCAAAGCCTTTTGATAGCCCGTTGATAAGGATTACCCGATCGTGTATTTCGGTAAACTGGGCCAAACTATCATGGGCTCCATCAAAACGGATGTATTCATATATCTCATCTGAAAGGATAAAGATATTGTTGTGTTGTTTAAATACACTTGCCAGGCCTTTAAGTTCTTCCATCGTGTAAACTGATCCTGTGGGATTGCATGGTGAACTGAAAAGGAAGGCTTTGGTTTTTTTTGTAATAGCAGCCTCTAGTTGTTTGGGGTTTATTTTAAATTGCTGTTCAACAGTGGTTTCAATAAAAACAGGAATACCACCGGCCAGTTTCACCATTTCGGGATAGGAAACCCAAAAAGGGGCCGGGATGATTACCTCATCCCCGGGATTGATCAAGCAAAGCAGGGCATTGGCTATGCTTTGCTTGGCGCCATTCGATACAACAATTTGTGTGGGCTTGTATGTCAGTCCGTTATCGCGGCTCAATTTATGAGCAATGGCTTTGCGTAACTCAATCGTTCCAGGCACCGGTGTGTAATGGGTTATATTGTCATGTATGGCCTGCTTAGCGGCTTCTTTTACCGAATCCGGTGTATTGAAATCGGGCTCGCCTATACTCAGGTTGATTACATCAATGCCTTGCTCCTTCAATTCGCGGCTTCGACGCGTCATTTCAAGTGTGGCCGATTCAGTGAGGGCATTTAGGCGGTCTGATAGAAATTGCTTATGATCCACGGTTATAAGGTGTTTTTGTAAAAGAAAGCAAATTTATAAAATTAAGCATTACTGTTAGCATAAAAACAGAAGATGTCCTGTGGGGAAGGTAGATTTGTATTGTACACTGGTTGAACTGGTTTTTTAGATTGGCCTGATAATGAAAAAAAAAATCAGAATCAATCTGTGCAATCAGTCTACCATAATCGGTGTACTATAACATGCACCTTGATTACTTTTTCGTGGAATAGGTTTATCTTTGTTCAAAAATCTGGCTTATGTATTTATCACCGCTTTATATTCTTCTGGCATTTGTGCCCTTTTTGGTATTGGCAGGCACCATGTATGTCCTTTTCAACCGAATAATGAAAAGCCATCGTGGGCAAATGGCTGCTATGCTGGAGCAGAGTAAGCTTAGCCAGGAAAAAGTAAAACTGGAAAAATCCCTTGCAGCACAAAAGCAAACATTGCCCATACGTTTGCAAGCTTATGAAAGGTTGGTGCTTTTTCTTGAACGCATTCAACCAGCTTCTTTGGTGATGCGTAGCATGGAAGAATCACGCACATGCAGGCAATTGCAGTCGGTTCTTTTGCGCAATGTGCGCGAAGAATTTGAGCACAACCTTTCCCAGCAATTGTATATTTCATCCACTTCATGGAGTATGATCAAAGCAGCGCGCGAAGAAGTGTTGCAGCTGATTAATGTGGCTGCTTCTGAAATAGCTGATGACGCTGCCAAAGACGAATTGGCGAGGGCTTTGGTTGTTAAAAAAGCTGTGATGGTAGAAGAAGCTATTAACAAATTAAAAGCTGAAGTTGCTGAGTTATTTTAACATTGTATTTCAAATACTCTTTGTTTTCATAGCAGAAGGAAACTTTTAAACAAAAAAAATGCCGGCGCAAGCCGGCATTTTTCGTAGTAAGAGTAGTTATAGTGACGTTAACCTTATCGTGTAATCTTGATCTTTTGGGTTAACGGAGAGCTCGCGGTTGTTACGCGCATCAGGTAAATACCTTCAGTAAGGTTGTTTAAGTTAATCCTGTTGTTATAGTTTCCAGCTCCAAGGGTTCCTAAATTTTGCTCAAATACTTTTGAACCAAGCAGGTTAAATATTTCTATGGTAACTGGAGAAGTGTTTTTCAGTTGTAAATCTATATTCAATACTTCAACAGCAGGATTGGGGTAAATGTTCATGGCCGGCTTATTATTTGTTTCTTCAATGGAAGTAACCACAGGCAGGGGAATGAGGTCGCCGCCACTGGCCAATGCCACATAAAGGCCAAAAGATGGGCCATTGTTGTTGTTTGCGGGGTTCAGGAAACCTGATGCCACCACTGAAAGCGCTGCACCATCAAGGCCAAGGGTAGCAAGCGGGGCAGCATAAGAAGCCACAGTTACTGTTCCTGTTTCATCCCTGATGTCCAATGTGTAGTCTTCTGTCGGCAGTTCAAGGTAGCCTGCAAAGTCACCATAAGCAAGGTTATCAATTATGGTACCGGCACCCAATCCAATTTCAACTACATCTACAACAGGCGCATCTGTTGAACCATGGAATACGAGCACATCCGTATTACTGCTACTGGAAGCTTCTTCACGTCCCATGGCATATACATAAATGTCAAATGCCTGGAAAGGTTCATAATTTTCGGTATCGACCAAGCCATTGGCAACGAGCACATACTTTTCGCCACCGGCCAGGGTATAATTCTGCGACCAGATTGGATTTTCCGGGCTGGTACTTCCAGGGCCTTGAATGGCAATGGTAAATTCCTCACCGGCAGGGGCATCAATAAAGGGTGTTGCTGTGCGGAACGCAAAACCATCAATTAATTTGGTGTCATTCAACCAAACATCAACCACTTCGGCAGCTGCATCAGCAGCATTGTGGATTACCTGCACGCGGGCAG
>CAYTUA010000305.1:0-4675 GCA_964440855.1 uncultured Lentimicrobiaceae bacterium | reverse complement strand
ATTGAAGAAGTGCAGGATGCGCGCCTCGCTGTGTATATAATTGAAGACCTCGAAAAATCGGGCGACCTGACCAGAAAGCCCGATGCCAATGAAATACTGCAATTGGCGCATTTTATCACAAGCATCAAAAACGAACGGTATTTTGATCAGCGCCTGCGCCATATCAGCGAGATAACAGCGGTGGATTCATTACTCGATGCCATGGGCTTAAAAGGCACATCAGGCGCCTCCTATTATACCCTCCTCAACGACAATTGGAGCTATTCAGCCGGACCGGTGCGCAACAGCGGCAGCAGATTGTCTGTAGGATTTGGCCCTTCTCTGTATTACAGATCAGATAAGGACCTGGATTTCTTGCATGATTCCACTGCCAACCAAGCCCAATTAATCGATTACAAAAATGAATGGAATGAAACACGCACGACTACCGGGCTTAATATAAAAGCAAGCTATATCATGGAAAAACCCATCAATTTGTATTGGCAAAATTCAACCCACTTTTCAGCACATTATAATATAAGTAATGAAGGAAGAAGCACGAAATACATTGAAAAGGAAGTGGTTATAACAGATAACGCTATCGAAAATAAATTTAACAGCCTTGTAATATCAGCATCGAATACTGTTGGATATTATCCCAACAGCAGGACCAACGTCCAAATGGGTGCCAGGGCATCATATTACCAAACCTTTTTTGAGTTTCCTGAAAATGAGGACGAAGGCTATTCTTTTATACCTAAAAATATATTTGCAGGAATCTTTGCCTCAGCTGATTATTATGTGTCGCCCCGTTTACGGTTGAATCTCTATTTTTCAAGCAATGCCAGGTTTGAAACGGAGAAAAGAAAAAGCTCCGTTTTTGTAACAGAAGAAAAGATTCAGAATAACAGTTTCTCCACTTCTCTTATGGCCGGATTTGTTTATAGCGTTTTTTAGACAACTTCTAAATCCACAAACCGGAAATCACCCCCATCAAACAGCCCCTTATCACTCAACTTCAGCTGTGGGATTACCAGCAAGGCCATAAATGAAAGCGTCATATAGGGCGCATGAAGGGATGAACCCAGCTTTTTGGCCATTGCATCGATTGTTTCGTAAGCTTTGGCTGCTACATAGCCATCGGCAGGGGTCATCAGGCCGGCCACAGGCAGGGGCAGCACATGGTCCTTTTCGCCATCTGTGACGCTTACGCCCCCTTTGCTTTCCACAAGCAGGTTAATAGCCCGCGCAAGGCTTTCATCATCAGCCCCCACAGCAATGATATTGTGGCTGTCGTGGGCCACGGTGGAAGCAATAGCACCTTTTGTCAGTCCGAAATTCTTGATAAAAGCAATGGCTGGTTTGGCCTTTTCGTAGCGGTTGTAAACCACCAGCTTAAGTATGTCGTTCTGTGTGTCGCTAACCATCTTGCCGTTTATCAGCTTGGGATCTGATACAATGGTTCGCGTAATCAATTGCCCTTCAAGCGCTTCAATCACCCTGATTTGTTTTCCGCTTGAAGGCAACGACAAATCATCGGCTGCAATGGCCTCTGCCATGAATTGGTTGGGCGTATCTGCCGCCACCGATTCAATAAGTGTTTGCCCATTTTCGGCAACCAACACACCATTGATGTATGTTTTCAATACATTGAAATCCTGCAAGTTGTCAACAATGATAAAATCAGCCGGATCACCACTGCGCAGCAGGCCTACATCCAGACTGTAGTGTTTGATGGGATTTACAATACAGCTTTTCAACACTTTGAGGGGGTCGTATCCCATTTGTATGGCTTTTTTCACCAGCAGATTGATGTGGCCCCGCACCAAATCATCAGGATGCTTGTCGTCGCTGCAAAATAGCACCATGTCGGGATGGGTTTCCATCAAGGGTATCAGCGCCTCAAAGTTTTTAGCAGCACTGCCCTCGCGGATCTGGATTTTCATGCCGTGTTGTAATTTCTCCAAGGCTTCCTCCAAGGTAAAGCACTCATGGTCGGTAGTGATACCCGCCTTGATATAGGTTTCGGCATCTTTTCCACGCACACCGGGGGCATGTCCGTCAATTGGTTTGTTGTATTTTTTAGCCAGTGCAATTTTCTCCATCACCATCGGGTCGTTGAACAACACACCTGGATAATTCATCATTTCGGAGAGGTATTTGATGTCGTCGCGTTGCAGTAAAACATCAATTTCCGCTGGACCTAAGGCCGCCCCTGCCGTTTCGAAAGCAGTGGCCGGTACACAGCTTGGCGCCCCAAAATTGAATTTGAAAGGCACCTTATTGCCATTTTCAATCATATAATCAACGCCGGCCAATCCGAGCACATTGGCAATTTCGTGCGGATCGGACACCGTGGCTACTGTGCCATGTACAACAGCCAGCCGCGCAAACTCCGATGGAATCAGCATGGAACTTTCGATATGCACATGGGCATCAATCAGGCCAGGAAGGATGTATTGCTTGCTTTTTACAGGCTCTTCCAATATGCGGTTGATGTGGCCATTTTCCACAAATACAGTACCCTGATAAATGCGTTCATTTTCCAGGTCAATAATGTTGCCACTCAGGCTGAAGTTGTTTGTTTTCATTTTTTGTCAGCTTTTAAAATCAAAATATAAAATTAAGCATTTTTCCAGCAAATCACAATTTTAAAACTGCAAGTCATAAACCGCACATCGCTTACAGCCTCACAGATTCACAGACTCACGGCCTCACTGATTCACTGATTCACAGACTCACAATTAAAACCTTACTCATACGTCCCCTTCCTGATCATCACCCCATCTTTCACCATCAAACTGCCGTTGGCAAACATATGCTCAATTTTCATATCCTTATTGATCACCAATAAATCGGCGTCATGGCCTGGTTTTATCCTTCCTTTTTTAGAAAGTTTAAGTATATCTGCCGGATTAGCGGTAATTGTTTTCAGTGCTTGTTCCATAGGAATTCCTTCTGTTTTTACCATATCCACCCATTCCGTAAACAGGGTAATAAGGGTTCCCATTTCCAGTTTCACCAAATCGCCTTTGTCGTCGAAATGGGGCAGCGAACCGAATCCGTCGGAAGTCATGGTGATATGGCCGTCGGGCACACCGGCTTCGAGCAGGCCTTTAACCGCTTTGGATGGTTTGATTTCAATATCCATAAAATAGGGATAGGAGCTGGTGGTAATATCCACATAGCCATGCTTGCCATAGGTTTTGGCATCTTCGTAAATATAGGGGTTCCGGTTGCAATGTGTTGGCAGGAATTGGGTGAACTTCAGTTCACTTTTGGCCACTGCATCATACAGGGGTTGAAAAGGATTTTCGGCATCGCCCATATGGATGTTGACAATGCCGGCTTTTCCGCCCAGCATGCCTCCCACACGGGCATGGGCTGTCAGTCGGATGAGTTCGTCCGTTGACGGGTGCGAAGAGCGGTGGTCGGAAAGGGCAATTTCGCCCACCCCGATCACTTCGTCAATCAGGCTAAGGTCGCGGCCTACATCGCCTGTTAAAGAGGGTGTGGGAACCTGATAGGCGCCGGCATACATCCAGGCTGACACGCCTTGGGCCCGCATGGCTTTTACCTTCATCAGCACCGATTCAAAACTGCGGGTAAACCCATCCGTTCCAAGGCACCCGATCACTGTGGTAACGCCTGCTTCTAACATATGCGAAAGCTGCATCTCAGGGGTGCGACTGGCCGGGCCACCTTCGCCACCGGCTCCTGCTATATGCACATGGGCGTCAATAAAGCCTGGCACCAGGAGCATTCCTTTGCAATCTATTGTTTGAACCGGGAATTTTACAGGGGCATCCAATTCCTTTTCAATGGCCAGTATCTTTCCGCCAGCCAGCAATACATCCCCAACACCCAGCGGTTCAGGTGCATAAATGGTGCAGCCTTTTAGTAAATAAATTGTGGATTCGTCCATAAAATCAATAATAAAGAGATTCGACAAGCCAAAATAATTGTCAAAAGTAAGGAAGCTTGACGAAACCTATTCACACTGAACAAGATTATCCGCTTTTTTGCGTTAATTATTTAGCACCTTGCATTTTGAAACAGGTATCAACTTTTTTCAAATACAAGCAGATGGTTGGAAAATAATTCGAGCCAATTGCTTTTTTGCCCAATTGTGTTGTACATTTGTATCAAATTAACCTCTTAAATAACAACCAAATATGAAAACAAAATTGTTCCTGACGCTCATCATAGCGGCCCTATTGGGTGTATCATCCTGTGGCGAAAAGCAAAAAAAAGAAGTAGAACGCCTCTCACAGATCAATGACAGCTTGAAAAGTGTTGTGATTGAAAAGGATACTTTTTCATTGACCTATGTAAGGGCTTTCAACGAAATACAGGATAACCTGGATTCGATCAAACAAATGGAGCGGATGATTTCGGAATCATCGGCCGGCAATGTGGAATCGCGCCGCAATATGGCTGACGATATCAACAGGGATATTGATGCCATTTATCAATTGCTGCTAAAAAACAGGCAAATTATCGATAACCTGCGCCGGCAGATAAGCGATTCCGGAAAATCGAACAAGGAACTCGAAAAAATGATTGCCCGTCTGAGCTATCAAATTGAATCAAAGGATATTGAAATCAGCTTATTAAAAGAAGACCTGCAAAGCAAGCAGATTGAAATTGCTGATTTGGAACGCAACCTGGCAAAAGTGGAACGCCAAAGCCGCGA
>CAYTUA010000304.1:0-2775 GCA_964440855.1 uncultured Lentimicrobiaceae bacterium | reverse complement strand
GCCGTGGAGCTTGTGAAACGCATGGAAGCTGTCGGCGCCAAGGCCTATCTGGTTAATACAGGCTGGAATGGAACGGGAAAGCGGATATCTATCAAAGATACCCGCGCCATCATCGATTCAATTCTTGATGGAAGCATCGAAAATGCACCCACACGCATATCCCCACGATTCCAATTGGAAGTGCCAACGGAATTGCCCGGCGTGGATTCAAATATCCTGTTTACACGCAATACCTATAAAAATCCGGTAGAGTTTGATGCGAAAGCAAAAGACCTGGCCCGCCGTTTTATTGAGAATTTTGAGAAATATACCGACAACGAAGAAGGAAAGCGTTTGGTTGCTGCCGGACCTAAAAAGCCTGAATAATTAAACGGTAGAGCAGTTTGCACATAAAAAAAAGGGAGCCAATTGGTTCCCTTTTTTTTAGAATAGAATCTGAAGTTATTTATTAGCATAAACATCGTCCACATCATCAACAATAGTAACCAGGGCTGCTGCGATGATAAAGGAAACGCCACCCAGAATGAGCGCAAATATGCTTTCGTTCCAGAAAAAGCTTTTCAACAAAAAGCCAAGGATAGTGGCAGCCAAAATTTGTGGAATTACAATAAAGAAATTAAAGATACCCATGTAAATCCCAAGCTTACCACCTGGAATACTTCCTGTTAGTATGGCATAAGGCATGCTCAGGATGCTTGACCAGGCAATTCCAACACCTACCATCGAAAGTATCAGCCAATTGGGGCTGGGTAGAAAATAGATGGATAATAAGCCCAAGGCACCAAAAAGCAGGGAAATCATGTGGGTGGTTTTGCGGCTTGTCATGCGTGCGATAATGGGAAGCAAAAAGGCAATAGCAGCGGCAAACAGATTGTAGGCCCCAAATCCTACACCCACCCAATCGGCGCCATCATTGTATTCAGCTTGCACATGCGAAACATCACGTAATAAGGCCAATCGGGCTTTGAAAGCCTCATCAAACATGAAGGCATCCATGTTTTCAATAAAATATTGAATGGTTTCAGCGGATAGGGTTGGTATTTCGCCGGCTCCAATTTGTGTGTTCAGCGCTGCTAATTCGCTGAAAACCGTTTCGGAAGCCATGGGTGCTGCTGAGACAGGTCGTGTTTGGGCAAAGGTTTTCGCTAATTCTGTATTGTTAAGAATACGATCATTCGAAAAGTAATTGGCCACATTGATGTTGATACTTACCCTGTCAGCATTCTCAAATTTCTTATTAAATATTTCCAGATCTCGCAAAACAGGGGTAAGCCGGTCTGCTTCTGAAGTGCTGTCACTGTTTGCAGCCATCCTTTCTTTTCCAATATTTATCATTAATTCTACCTGGTTCTTATCCAGTTTCATATCATAAATATGTGTAGTGACAGCCGGAACAGAATATACCCACATGGCAAACAAGGCAAACCAGGAAAAGAACTGCACAAAAGCCAATTGAATCATGGTTTTGGGCATGGTGCCGAAGTCCTTAAAAATTTGGATCAACCAGAAATCTTTGCTGTGGGCATCTTCTGAAGGCGGATGATACTGATTGTATTCCTCCGGGGGATATTCATGCGAGCGGAAAACGGTCCACATTACGGCGGTAATAAAGGCAAAAGCACCCAAATAAAATGAAAACTTGACAGAGGGGGGGATCATGCCTTCGGGGGCAGTATTGGCAATGCCAACCCAATTGGCCAGCATATAGGGCAGTGCAGAGGCAACAACCGAGCTAATGCCTATGAAAAAGCTTTGCATGACGAACCCTTTGGTGCGTTGCTCGCTGGGGAGCATATCCCCAACATAAGCCCTGAATGGTTCCATGCTGATATTGATGGAGCCATCCATAATCCACAACATGCCCACAGCAACCCACAAATGGGGCGAATTGGGCATGATGACCAAGGCAATACTTGCCAAAATAGCACCTACAAGAAAATAGGGCCTGCGTCTGCCCAAACGGTTCCAGGTGCGGTCACTGAAGTAGCCAACTATGGGTTGCACCAGCAATCCGGTAACCGGTGCCGCGAGCCAATACAAGGCTAATTTATCTGTGTCGCCGCCAAGGGTTTGAAAAATACGGCTGACATTCGCGTTTTGAAGCGCGTAGCCGAATTGAATACCCAAAAATCCGAAACTCATGTTCCAGATTTGCCAAAATGAAAGTCGGGGCTGTTTGATCATAATCTTTGGTGGTTAGTGCATATGTGTCGTAATTGTGCTGAAAAGAAGGCTAAAATTAAGTAAAACTGAAAATGATTTGACCCCCTTAGCTGTTTTTTAAATGAACAAGATGCTAAATCAATGTTGATATTTGGCCTAAACATCAGAAATATAATTAGTTAATTGTAGCTATTTTGGATGTAGATTGAGTGAAGTTTTGCCTGGTAACCATTGCAAACGTTTGCAACAGCCAATTAAGAATGATTTGAAAGAATAACAAACCTTTTTAAGGATTGCTTGTTGTATAGCCAAACGGAAAGCTATGTACGTATTTAAAAAGAAAATAATTCTGAAGGCTGAAATTGATCAAGTTTGGGATTTCTTCAGTTCGCCTGATAACCTCAAGAAAATCACCCCGCCTCATATGGGATTTCAGATTGTTACGGGTGGGGAAGGAAAGATGTATCCCGGACAAATGATATCCTATAAGGTGAAACCTGTTGCCGGTATTCCGCTTATCTGGGTTACCGAAATCACCCATGTGGAACCCAAAAAATATTTTGTGGACGAACAGCGGTTCGGTCCGTATAGTATGTGGCATCATGAACACCA
>CAYTUA010000303.1:0-4510 GCA_964440855.1 uncultured Lentimicrobiaceae bacterium | reverse complement strand
ATGAGTAATACAAATGGCATGTATTCTTGGCACTTTGGCATCATTTTTGACAAAAGGAAATGACATTGAATGCAACCATAAAGACAGATTGACCATCTTACCTAAGCATTCAAAACTATCAACTAATCTTTAAACTTTAAATCTTTTATTTTTTATGAGAAAAATTAATTTATTACTGCTGTTAAGCCTCCTGATAGGAGCCACCGTGTTAAGCGGATGTAAAAAGGACGAAGAAGAAATCCTCGGATTCCCCTCCATCGACTTCAAAGGCAGCGCAAACTATACATTCGAAGATGTAACCGTTACAACAAACGACCAAATATTGGTCGGCATATTGGCTGCCATGCATACCGAAACGCAGAAACCACTTACACGTTTTACACTTAAAATAGGAACGACCAACCTGGTTGATTCTACTTTTAGCGCAAACACCTTCGATGCTGACTACACCATCAGTTTTAGCGAAGTAGGCACTGCAACCCTGACGGCCCGCATCACAGATGAAGGCGGTTTTTCGGATGAAGTTTCCTTCAACATCATTATTGAACAAGGCGGAGCCAAAGTGAAGAAAAATGCTGACGTTTTCATGGGTTCTTTTAACGATCCGGCCGGAAGTTTTTATTCCACAACCGAAGAAGAAGTTTACCGCGTGCCAGAAGCCAAGGAAAATCAAGAAAAAGTTGACTTTATTTTCTTCAGGGGTGAAACCAATATAAATGCATTTGCTGCCCCGGATGATGTAGATGTAAACACCATTTCAGATTTTCAGCTTAACGACTGGACTACCAAAAACCAAACAAGGTTTCAAAGCACCAGCATGACAGCAGCTGATTTTGATGCCATTGGTGAGTTTTATGTATTCCCTGAATTTACAGGTGAACTAACACGTATCAGCCAATTAAGCAATGGCGATGTGGTTTATTTCAAAACCGAAGCTGGCAAACATGGATATATTAAAATTGTTGACCTATATAACCGTGGCGATGTAGCCCAGGTTGAGGTTATTGTGGAAGAGTAATCCAAAAATGGCTGAAATTTTAAAACCGTGTCCAAAGAAATCCTGGACACGGTTTTTTTATAAACCCATCTTGCCTGCTACGTTTTTTGTAATTTTGTAAAAAATTAAATCAAATACCCAATGAAAAAATTCAAATCAGCCATGCTATTGATAGTCATGGCAATTGCCGTTGTCGCTACCTCTTGTAAAAAGGATGATAATAATGAGGAGCCACCAATAGATCCACGGCCCGCAATCACATTTAAAGTTGATGCCGGTTATACCGCTGCTGATGGCGACTTTATGGAAGGAGACGAAATCAAAATTGGTGTAGTGGCCAACCAAAACCTGATTACGAAAAAGAAATTGACCAAATTCACTTTGGTGCGCTCGATTGCAGGAACTGATGAAACAGTAGCTGACGAAAATATTGACATCGAAACATTTAATAAAGATTACACCATTGAATTAAGTGTGCCCGGCAGTTATAAATTCACTGCAAAAATCACTGATGAAGACAATGTTAGCGCAGAAACATCATTTGATCTTACGGTAGACGAAAAACCCGATCCGCGCGTTCCTGTGAAGAAAAACAGTGATTTGGAGTTGGGCTCCGTGAATGATACCTTGGGTAGTTTTTATTCAACCAGCCACGAACAAGTGTATAAAATAGAAGAAGCCGCCGAAAACCAGGAAAAAGTTGACTTTATTTTCTGGAAAGATCCACGCGTAAAAGACAATACCATCACTTCTCCTGACAATAATTTGGTTGGTTCTGTTAATTATCTCGGCATCCACAACTGGACCGTTAAAAATGAAACACGTTTCATAAAAACGGAAATGACCACTGAGGAATTTGAAGCCATCGAAGACAAATACTTATTCCCTGAATTTGATTTGGAAGCGGCTGCTGATATTATCAGCAACCTGGAAGCTGGTAATATATTGTTTTTCAAAACACAAGAGGGCAAACACGGCTACATCAGAATCATCGATCTTTATAATACACGTGGCGACAGGGCCTTGATTGATGTTATTGTTGAAGAGTAATTAAAAAAATGAACCCATTGAAAAACCATACTCCACCGGGTATGGTTTTTTTTATTCTTCAATTTCCGGTTTTCTGCCCGGCAACCTCCACATAACAATGGTTCCAACTACACCAACCCCAATCAGGATATACCTTACATAAATAATTTCGATAAAAACAAAAGCTGAAATCAGGATCATGGTCCACATCAAGCCTATGGCCCTTATTTTTGCCTTTACGCTCATGCCTTTTTGAAAATCCTTGATGTACCCACCCAAATATTTGTGGTTGAGCAGGGCGTCATACAAGCGTTTGGAACTGCGCGCGTATAAATAAGCGGCCAAAAGCAAAAAGGAGGTGGTTGGCAAACCGGGCACAACGATTCCAATGAGTCCAAGTGTAACAGATAAGCTTCCCAAAAAAATAAACAATACGCGTTTCATCCGGCTCATAGGGGGACAAAGATGCACAAATTATATTGAAGTGCGGTTTCCTTCGACACCGGCAATGCATCATATATGCAAGAATTCCCTAATTTTATCTCAAGAATTGAATAAAGAAATCATAAATCAATGCGAAATGCCAAAACAAAAAGTTAAAAGATCAGCTAAAAAAACGGGAAAAAGCAACAGCCGTCAAAAGGTTGGCCTGTCGCCCGGAAGCCTTATACATGTTGGTAGAGTAAAGACAGATAAACCTGTTATCGACCTGATTGAGTATAACAAAGAGCAACTCATCGAAAAAAAAGACATTGGTGTGCAGCAGGCCAAAAGTTACTTAAACACCCCGTTGACTACCTGGATCAAAGTTACAGGCTTGCACAACACCCAAATGATTGGTGAATTGGGGGAAGCTTTCGGCCTGCACCCGTTGCAGCTTGAAGACATACTGAACACGGCTCATCGTCCAAAGCTCGACATGATAAACCAGGCCATTTTCATGAGCATGAAAATACTGTATAAACCCAGTCCGGATGCTGCCATCAGATCTGATCAGGTTAGCTTTGTGTTGCGAAACAACATTCTTATTTCATTTCATGAGAGCGAGCTGCCACTTTTTGATCCACTGAAAATCCGATTGCAAAATACCACAGGCAGGCTACGGTCCAAAGGGCCCGACTACTTGTTTTTTGCCCTGGTTGATATTGCTGTTGACAATTATTTTGAAGTGGTTGAAAACACGGCAGAACTAATTGACGATATAGAGGATGATTTGTTTGAAGCAAGTAATCATGATATTTTGATGCGGATTCAGCAAGTAAAACGCGAGCTGCTCTTTCTGAAAAAAAACATCTTCCCGCTGCGGGAAGCATTGCTGAATTTGATTAAAACAGACGACGGCCTGATTAAAGATGAAAATCAGAAATACTTTATGGATGTGCATGATCACATTATGCAGATTTCTGACAGCATTGAGGCAAGCCGTGAACTCAACAGCAGCCTTAAGGATGCCTATATGTCGATTATCAGCAACAAAATGAACGAGGTGATGAAAACGCTCACCATTATTGCTACCATCTTTATCCCACTTACTTTTGTGGCAGGCATTTACGGTATGAACTTTGAAAATATGCCTGAACTGAGCTGGAAATATGGCTATTTCACTGTTTGGGCAGTTATGGCTGGCATTTCGGTTGGTATGCTTGTACTGTTTAAGAAAAGGAGATGGATCTGACAAAATTGCTACTTTTGCAAATTCTATTTCTATTTAAAAACCAAGCACAAAAAAAATATGGGTACATTTAGTTGGATTGTACTGGCAGCGGTGGTTGCCTACCTCGCTTATACTACATACAAACGATACAAACTTGTAAAAAACTACGATCCCTCCAATGAAAGCAGTAAGCTGCAAACACTTACGGATGCCAATTTCAAGAAAGCAATTACCAAAGGTGTAGTCCTTGTTGACTTTTGGGCGCCCTGGTGTGCCCCTTGCCGGATGCTGGCCCCAACCATCAGTGAACTGGCCGAAGATTTTGACAGCAAAGCAACTATCGCGAAAATCAATATTGATGAAAACAAAAAAACTGCTGCAACCTATGGCATTCGCTCCATACCCACACTTATTGTTTTTAAAGATGGGGAGCCTGTACAAAAAATTACAGGGGTAAAACCCAAAAGCACATTCAGCAGCGCGATCAACAAACAGCTATAGCTGATTCGTTTCAGCAGGAATCATTTCAATTTTATAGTGGTTCCAGCCATGGGTTGCACGCCCTCAGGCAGGTTGTTCTTTCGCTGCAACACCTTAAGTCTTATGCCATAAAGCTGTGAAATACCATACATGGTTTCACCCACACTCACCGTATGCGATTCATACGTGCGCGAGCGTCTGCGTTTCTTTTGCAAATAAAGCATTTGGCCTTCAACAAGCTCATCCGATTTATCCAATTCGTTGTATTTCACAATTTGCCACGAAAAAATGGAAAACTCCTCGGCCAAGGAGGCAAAACTATCGTCTTGCCTGGCGAAAATCAGTTTGCG
>CAYTUA010000302.1:0-16278 GCA_964440855.1 uncultured Lentimicrobiaceae bacterium | reverse complement strand
TCAATCAAGCGTTTCATGGGCGAAACATTTGACCGGATTACAAAAGAAAAAGATCGTGTTCCGTATGTTGTGGTTAAAGGTGAAAACAACACCCCCCGCGTTCAGGTTGACGACCGCAAATACACCCCTCAGGAAATTTCGGCCATGGTACTGCAGAAAATGAAAAAAACTGCAGAAGACTATTTAGGACAAACCGTTACAGAAGCGGTTATTACTGTTCCGGCCTATTTTAGCGACTCACAGCGTCAGGCCACGAAAGAAGCAGGCGAAATTGCCGGCCTTACCGTTAAGCGTATCATCAACGAGCCAACTGCGGCCGCATTGGCCTATGGTCTCGATCGTAAATCAAACGATGTAAAGGTTGCCGTGTTTGACCTTGGTGGTGGTACTTTCGATATTTCCATCCTCGAATTGGGCGATGGCGTTTTTGAAGTAAAATCAACCAACGGGGACACACACCTTGGTGGCGACGATTTTGATGAAAAAATTATTGATTGGCTGGCCGAAGAGTTTAAAAAAGATGAAGGCCCCGATTTGCGTAAAGACCCCATGGCCCTTCAAAGACTGAAAGAAGCTGCCGAAAAAGCCAAAATTGAGTTGTCGAGTTCGAATGAAACGGAAATCAATTTGCCCTACATCATGCCTGTTGACGGTGTGCCAAAACACTTGGTGCGTAAATTAAGCCGTTCAAAATTTGAACAACTTACTGACAGTTTGATCCGCGCCACCATCGAGCCTTGCCGTAAAGCATTATCAGATGCTGGTATGAAAGCTGCAGATGTGGACGAAGTAATCCTTGTTGGTGGCTCAACACGCATACCAGCAATACAGAAAATAGTTAAAGATTTCTTTGGTAAAGACCCTTCAAAAGGGGTGAATCCTGATGAGGTGGTTGCCATTGGGGCAGCCATCCAGGGAGGTGTACTTACAGGTGAAGTAAAAGATGTACTCTTGCTTGATGTGACACCTCTATCACTTGGTATTGAAACACTTGGAGGTGTAATGACACGCCTGATCGAATCCAATACAACCATACCAACCAAGAAATCCGAAACTTTTTCAACTGCATCTGACAATCAGCCTTCTGTTGAAATTCACGTATTGCAAGGCGAAAGGCCAATGGCCAGCCAAAACAAAAGTATCGGACGCTTTCACCTCGACGGCATTCCACCATCACCACGTGGAGTTCCACAAATCGAAGTTACTTTCGATATCGACTCCAATGGAATCCTCAATGTTTCGGCCAAAGACAAGGCCACAGGAAAATCTCAAAGTATCCGCATCGAAGCTTCTTCGGGTTTGTCGGATACCGAAATCCAACGCATGAAAGACGAAGCAGCTGCCAATGCTGAAACAGATAAGCGTGAACGTGAAAAAGTAGATAAGCTCAATGCAGCTGATGGCCTTATTTTCCAAACAGAGAAACAACTGAAGGATTATGGCGACAAACTCCCTGCCGAAAAGAAAACTGAAATAGAATCGGCATTGGAAGAGTTGCGCAATGCCCACAAAGCACAGGATTTAACCGCAGTGGATGCTGCCATGACCAAGTTGAATGGCATATGGCAGTCAGCCAGTGAGGAAATGTATAAAAACACCCAGGCTGAAGGTGGGGCACAAGATCCTGCCGGTGAAGCCCAGGGCGGGCCTGAAGATCAAAAGGGCGGAGGCGACGATGAAGTTACCGACGTTGATTTTGAAGAAGTTGACGACAAAAAATAGGGCACATTTTCACAACTCTATTATATATACAAAACCGGTTGCTTTGTGCAGCCGGTTTTATTTTTTGTTAATTTTAGAGGAGGTCAGGATTCACCAAAAAATAAAACGCTAATTTTATACCCTGAAAAAAATATTGTTTAATCAAAATCCAACAAGCATGAAAAATTTTACTTTTTTAATTATCACATTCTTAATCATTGGTCTGGTTCCGGCCATGCAGGCTCAGGAACAGCTTGTCAATGGCGGCTTTGAAGCCTGGCAAAACGACAACACACCCGAGGGATGGAACATCACCGACAACATTGATAAAGAAAGCACCATTGTGCGCTCTGGTGATTTCTCGGCCCGGCAAACGGCCCCCGAATCATCCAACCGCAAGTTGCAGCAAGTTATCAGTGGAATTGAACCTGGTGCAGAATACACAATTACCTACCATTTTCTGGACAATGATGATGCAGCCCGCATGCGCATATGGTCCTATTGGTTAAGTGGAACATCCACCCTGCCGGATAACGAAGACGTTTTAAGGCCATCCACTTATAGCACAAATAGTGCTGATTGGCAAGAATTTACGGCTGTTATTACCGCTCCTGCGGGTGCTGATGGGTTTCGTTTCGAAATGCGCATCTATGCCCAGGATGGCAATGGTGGCGGCTATATTTATTATGATGATTT
Source organism: uncultured Lentimicrobiaceae bacterium (assembly GCA_964440855.1). Lineage (GTDB taxonomy): Bacteria > Bacteroidota > Bacteroidia > Bacteroidales > F082 > CALAZZ01. Next base: position 13,881 of record CAYTUA010000302.1, on the reverse strand, counting down.
CTCTTTTAGCTCAGATGTTGTAGTTAAACCTGAACCCACCAACTATCCCACAGCATTTGTTGCTGAAGCCGAAGGGTTTGGAGCCCGTCTTTCGTGGACAGATGCTACCGGATCACAACTTCCTGATGCCTATCTTATTCTGGGCGAAATACCCGTTTCGGCAAAAAGCGTTCCTGTGTTTCCTCCTGTTGACGGAACACCTGTACCAAACAATATGGATATCTCGCTGGGGTATATTGCTATGAACGTTCCTTATGGGGTTGAAGAGTACCTTTTTCAATTCCTTGAAGGAGATACCGACTATCATTTCGAGATTTATCCTTACACCAACAGCGGTGCCAATATCGACTATAAAACAGATGGCAGCATACCGCAAGCCTTTGTCACGACTAACGATTTCAGTATTTTGTTCCACGAAACCTTTGACGATGATTTGGGTGCCATGGAAGCAGTTAGCGTTTCTGGCGAACAAGAATGGACACACTATACCTTTAACGACGAAAATTATGCCCGCATGAATGGATATGCTGGTGGGCAAAGCAATGTGAATGAGGATTGGCTAATCAGCCCTGCACTCGACCTCAGCTCCTATGAGGATGTTGTGCTAAACTTCAGGGCAGCAACGAATTTTGTTGGTCCCGAATTGCAGCTGATGATTTCTGAAGATTATGATGGTCAGGGCAATCCAAACAATTTCAGCTGGACTGATTACAGCGATGCTGCTGATTGGTCATCAGGCAATTATGAATGGGTGCATTCAGGTGATATCGGATTGAATTTGAGCGGATCAACTGTTTCTATTGCTTTTAAATATACTTCTACGGCAGATGATGCTGCCGTTTGGCAAGTGGACGACATCCTTGTTTACGGTGAAGAATTAGTTGGTTTAAGCGAAAACCCCAATACGATTGCCCGTTTCTGGCCTAATCCTGTTTCTGATGTTTTGAACCTGAGCCTTATGGCTGATGCAGAAGTTGGTATAACAGATATTACAGGACGTACTGTTTTCGAAGCTAGCTTGAAACAAGGTGAAAATCAGCTTAATATTAGCCAGTTGATTCAAGGAGCCTACGTCATCAAAATAAAATCAGTTGATGGAAAAATAGCTGTTTCCAAGCTGGTGGTGCGATAGCCAATTTCGGCCAAAGAAATAATACAGCCAAAATGGCATCCGATCAACACGATTGATTTATCTAACCAATTGATTAGGTAAGTTTTAAAAATACTGTTGATGGGATGCCATTTTTAAAAGCATCCGCTAAAAGCAGCATGGAATAGCTTGGCTTAAAGACTAATTCCTGCAAAATTGCGTTTTGACAATAATTGCGATAAGCTATGCAGCTAAAAATACACATCTTTCTATTTCCAATACTCGTTTTATTTCTGGGGCTTTCGCTGCCTTCAGCAGCCCAAAGACCCTTGCGTATTGAGCTGCCTGCACGCATCGACAGCCGTGTTTACCATCTTGAACCGATCGAAAGCAATGGCTTTTTGTTGTTCTATGAAAGCAATGAACTCAATGAAAAAGGGCATAGAAAATGGTATTTCAATTTATATGATGTACAAATGGAAGAAAGCTGGTTGCAATTTGTGGCCTTAGCTGATGGGATGGTGTTCGAACAAAAAAGAAAGTTGCAGAACAAAGTGTATTTCTTTTTTTCGATACGTGATAGTAAATCAGCCGGACAAACAGGATTTCAGTTGCTTATTTACGATATTCAAAACGAATCGTTTAACCTTATGAGTGGCAGCCTGCCCGAAAAGGCTGAAATTGCCGGCTTTGAAGTGGGAAACCAATACGCTTTGATTGCCATTAATTTACCTCGTTATCAAGCTGACCTTCTGATGCTGAACCTGGGGGATGGCACAATTAAATCTGTATCCTTGCAAGTTGAAAATCAAGTTATTCTACAACAAATCGCACATGACCGCCAAACAGAAAGATTTTTGGTTGCTGCCAAGCTATATCAAAGCAATTCGTTTGATTCAGACTTATTTCTTGTGATTGATTCCCATGGCAATGAATACCTACGAAAACAATACACTGATGAACAGCAGCGGTTTATACACTCGTATGTACTACACTTACACACAATAAACCAACTGATCGTCATTGGAAGTTATAACAACCCTGTCAGGCGCGACAGGCGAATCCGCGAAGGCCTGCCAGACGCACAAAATGAAGCTTCCGGTTTTTTCTTTATGAAAATGGAACAAGATGGGTCTGCTGAAATTGCCCATTATGATTTCAGCAGCTTCGACAATATATACTCCTCCTTATCGATGCACGACCTGATGCGTGCCAGGCAGCGCCAGGCCCGTAACAGGCGTAATTCAGATGAAATACCGATCAATGTAGCATTTCAGTTTTACAACCCACAACTTACCCAACACAATGGGCAGTTGATTTACGGTGCTGAAGCCTACAGGCCACAATACCGCACCGAAACCAGAATGGATTACGATTTTTATGGCAGGCCAATCCCTTATACCTATACCATATTTGAAGGCTACAACTTCTTCAATTTTTTGTTGGCAGGATTCAATTCAGAGGGAAAGCTGCTATGGAACAATGATTTTGAATTACGTGAATTGCTTAGTCCGCAATTGGAACAGCATGTATGGACCCAAACTGATTCCACAGGTATCATAATGGTTTATAATACCAATGGCCGTATTACCTCCAAACTAATTGATGAATCGGAAGTAATTGGCAAAGTTGAGCAGATTCGTAACGAAACCTTCTACCCTACCGACCGCATTCAGGAAGAGACATTCAGCAGGATTGTGCAGTGGTACGACCAGTATTATCTGGCCTACGGCTATCAGCAAATTGCAAACAACAGGCTCACAAACAACAACCTGCGAACCGTTTTTTACATCAACAAACTGGCCTTTGAGTAAATTTTTCTATTTTTATTGCAAATGATGCTTGTTGCTAATTCATTTTTTAGTTTATCTTTGTTTCCTATAATCAACCACTGCCGAACTTCATCAATAATAGCGTTTATACACAAACATAGTTGTTTATGAATAATTACCTTAGAAAGGTAAATCGCTATTTATCTTATCGATTACGCCGCAAGGGCAAGCACAGCATTCACTCACCATTTGTGTATGATTTTGTTGTAAACATTGTTCGCGACAGGAAAGTTTATGATGCTTTTAAAACATTTAAACATGCCCGCAAGCGCAATTTCACCAATAAGAACGTAATTGAAACGGTTGATTTTGGCGCTGCTGCCGGCAAAAAGAAATTCTTAACCTACCGCATTGCCGTCAATAAACTGGCAAAAAAACGCAGCTCCGGAAAAAAGGAAGCTGTTTTGCTTTACAAAGTTGTGAAATTCTTTAAACCTACTACAATGCTGGAGCTGGGTACTTCGGTGGGAATGGGCAGTATTCCGCTGGCCATGGGCAACCCCGACGGCAAGCTGGTAACTATTGAAGGCTGCGCTTCGGTGGCGTCAGTGGCACAAAGCAATTTCAGTAAATTTGAACTAACCAATATTGAGCAGGTTATTGGAAATTTTGATATCGAACTGCAGCCTGTATTAAACCAACTGGGTAGCGTTGACCTGGTTTATTTTGACGGAAATCACCGAAAAAAACCAACACTCCGATATTTTGAGCAGTGTCTTGAAAAAGCCCACGAAAACAGCATTTTCATTTTTGATGATATTTATGCTTCAGAAGAGATGGTTTCGGCATGGAAAGAGATCAAACAACACCCTAAAGTTAGTATCAGCCTGGATTTTTTTCACCTGGGAATGGTTTTCTTTAAAAAGGGGGTGAGCAAACAGGATTTTGCCTTACGCATGTAAGATTGTTTGTTACTTTTGTGTGGCGCAAAACAGACATTTCATGGAAAATCAAGTTATCAAACTAGAAAAAATATCACGTCATTTTCGTGTTGGATCCGAAACCGTTAGGGCTTTACGCACAATCGACCTGACAATCAACAGGAATGAATACGTAGCCTTAATGGGGCCTTCAGGATCGGGCAAATCTACCCTGATGAACCTCCTTGGATGCCTGGACACCCCCACCTCGGGCCGCTACGAATTGAATGGGCAGGATGTTAGTATCCTGGGCGATAACGAGCTGGCCGAAATCCGTAACAAAGAGATTGGGTTTATTTTTCAAACTTTTAACCTTTTGCCCCGCTCGACTGCCCTCGAAAATGTGATGTTGCCTTTGGTGTATGCTGGTGTGGGAAAAGCCAGACGCATTGAAGTGGCTGAAAAAGTGCTGGCCGATGTGCAACTAACCGATCGCATGAAGCACAAACCCAATGAGCTTTCGGGAGGGCAGCGCCAGCGCGTAGCCATTGCACGTGCGCTGGTAAACCAGCCTTCAATTTTGCTTGCCGATGAGCCTACCGGAAATCTGGACTCCAAAACCTCTGTTGAAATCATGGGCTTGCTCGAAGAAATTCACCGCAAAGGAAACACAATTATTGTAGTTACGCACGAGGAAGAAATTGCCAAACATGCCCACCGTATCATACGACTGCGAGATGGACTGATCGAGTCGGATGATATAAACAAGGATGTTGCAACCATCTCCTTAAAGTCGAAAATGAAGTAAATTACTTTTTCGGCAAAACAATCCGTCAAATAATTTTGTTACTACCACCAAGCACAATTTTTTTAGTGCTTTGGTGTTAATGCATTAATTAGTATAACAAAAACAGAAAGACTTGACATGAGCGACGAAATGAAGATCTATACACGCACAGGCGACAAAGGGCAAACCTCCTTAATTGGTGGCACACGGGTGCCTAAATACCACAGCCGTATCGAAGCTTATGGCACAGTGGATGAACTGAATGCCTTTGTGGGTCTTATTCGTGACCACAATACAGTTAACGGGCAGCTTAACACCATCCTGCTGGAGATTCAGGACAGACTTTTTACGCTGGAGTCGCATCTGGCCGAAGACCCACAAGGGGTCGTTTCAAGGAAACTACCTGCTTTGGTTGAGAAGGACGTGAAGCTTCTTGAAGATGAAATTGACCGCATGAATGAGGAACTGCCGCCTTTATCGAGTTTCATTTTGCCAGGTGGCCATCCTTTGGTGAGCTACTGCCATATTGCCCGTACTGTTTGCAGGCGTGCTGAGCGTATTGCTATTCAGCTGGCCGAAACCCATCCGGTGCCCGCTATCGATATGCAATACCTCAACAGGCTTTCTGATTACTTTTTTGTGCTTGCACGCTATTTTTCAAAATTGACATCCAGCACAGAAACACCCTGGAAGCCCCGATTTTAAAGGAATTCAAGTTTAGAAGATTTTACTTGACTTGAATCGAAAAAAAATTACTTTTGCAAAAAATTATAACCTAAACTTTTAGCCATGTATTGGACATTAGAACTTGCGTCAAAACTTGAAGATGCACCTTGGCCAGCCACACGTGATGAATTGCTCGAGTGGGCCATCAGGTCGGGGGCACCTCAGGAAGTGATTGAAAACTTTCAGGAAATGGAAGACGAAGGCGAGGTTTACGAACGCATTGAAGACATCTGGCCTGACTATCCTACAAAAGAGGATTTCTTCTTTCATGAAGACGAATATTAATATCCGTTCTTTATCGATTATAAAAAGACCGGCCCTTAAAGTGCCGGTTTTTTTTGTGGTTGAAAAAAACTGAAATGCACTTTGCCATAGCGCCTTAGCTCAATAAATCCGGGCACATTCCGATAATCAATGTTTTTAGGATGTTCAATAATGAGCCAGCCATCATCAGTTAACATATCCTTTTCACAAATGGCCTGCACCAGTTCCTGATAATATCCTGAGTCATATGGGGGATCGGCAAAAACCAAATCATACTGTTGCCGGTTGGTCTTTAAATACCTGAAAACATCTGCTTTTACAACAATCAAGGTATCCATTTCGAATTTGGCTGCCATCCCGGTGATAAAATTTGTACACCTGAAATTGTTGTCAACCGCTACGACCTGCGCGCATCCACGCGAATACAACTCAAAGCTAATATTGCCAGTTCCGGCAAACAGGTCAAGTGCTTTTACCCCCTGAAATTCAATCCGGTTTTCGAGGATATTAAACAAACTCTCCTTTGCCAGGTCGGTGGTGGGCCTTACGGGTAAATTGCCCGGTACATGAATAAGCCTGCGCTGCAAGCTGCCTTTTATAATTCGCATTGCAAGGCATTAAAAAGGAGGTAGTACTGGTGCGACAACAAGCCTTCGAGCACATAGCTGTATTCAAAAGCACTGTTGTTGCGCTCTATATAACGGATGTTGCGCACATAGCGCCAGCACATATCATAAATTTCTGAACTGTTTTCAATATTGCCCATCAACACCAGATCAAAAGTTTCAGGATTGAGGCGTAATTGCTCCATTGCAAACAAAAGGAAATAAGCAAAATCTTCTTTTGTGTTGAACCTAAAATTATTATAGAAATTCAACTTTTCTTGTTTCAACACCACCAGGTCAAAAGTGCGATGCCTCACATGGACAAATACCAGGTTGTCGGTGGGCTTGTTTTTGTGCTGAATACCAAGACTCTCCAACAATACTGACGACAGGTGAACAATTTTGGCATTGGCCCATAAGTCCTTTATCTTCTCGACCAGCACATTGGAAAGGTAATAAACATTGACAGCATCTGTTTGCTTTAGTTTATCAATAACTATCCTTGCGTTATCCCTGTATTGCTGACTAAAAGCCAGGTAATTGCCCTTTTCCTTTTCGTCGAACAGTGGCGCAGGCACCAAGGTATTGGCTGTGTGCTCCACCATAACGGTTACCGATTGAAAAGGATAAGCAATCCATTGCCTGTACATAATTATTTCATCGAGTGCAGCAGTGAGCCGTATTTCGTCGGTAAAATTATGAAAGCGGTAAACTTCCAACCCAACATATCGCTGCTTGTCGGGGGCATAAATGGCAAAAGAAAAACCATCCAGCGAAAGCTGAATGGTTAAATGGAAATTACGTGTATAATCTTCCCTGAAAGATTTGTCGATCAGACTTATATTTGCTTTTACAGGGGCTGTCATTTCAAAAATTTACTTACTCCCAGTTGCCATCAGTGGAAGGCTCGGTCATGGAACCTACCTTAAGGCCAGGATAGCTCTCAATCTGTTCCATTCTGGCAATCAGGTTGAGAACACGCTGTTCATCTAGGCCATTCAAATAAGTTCGGTAATCAGCTTTGGCTTCAAAAACACTTACTTTTACCCCTCCACGCTCAATTTCGCCGGCATCCATCGCAAATGCTTCGTTGCCGCTAAACGGAATAAACTTCAATTCATCCAGCTTGAAATTTCTTCTGGTCCTGAACAAGGAATCCACTACCTTAACGTATCCCAAGGTGTCAGAGATGGTTTTGGTAAAAGTAGTGTCTGTTGGATCAGGAATAATTTTTACAACAGGAATTTCGCCATTTCTAATGTATGAAATCAGGGTATCAAAATTGCTGGCAAATGTACCATTTGCCTGCCTGAACAATACCTGCGAATTGCGAATATCCTTCAGCTTTTGTACAACGGCAGCCTCGCGCTGCGCCTTTTCCTTATTAAATTCAACAGGTTGCATAATGCTGTCGTAAACCAAATAACCCAGCACCAAAATCACAATCAAAAGGAAAACTTTTAGGAGTAAACTTTTCATAACGCTTTAATTTTTTGCTCATGCAAATGTAAAGTTTTTTTGTGTGGTTGGATTTATTTTTCGTTAATTATCTTGTTATAATCCACTTTTTTTTACACTTGATGCAAGATAATACGATCCCACTAAAAATTGGAATGCTTCAGCGTCCTCATTCCTGATCCAATTCAACAATCCAATTAATTATCACCGAATTTGATGATTCATACCTAATATTTCTGCAATTAGCGGAAGCACTACCCTTGCCCTGAGGGGCTTAGCCAGGTATGCATCACAACCTGCATCAAGGCAGGCCTTCCTTTCTTCTGCCAATGCAAAAGCAGTTTGGGCAATGATGGGCAGCCCGGGTTTGTTTGCTTTTATTTGTCTGGTTGCTTCCAAACCGTCCAGGTCGGGGAGTTGTATGTCCATTAAAACCAAATCAATTGTTTCATCCGCTTTACAAAACTTTATGGCATCAATACCATTGCCGGCAGTTTTCAGATTTGCTCCTGTTGGCATCAGTATGGCCATCAAAAGGTCAAGGTTGGAGCTGATGTCCTCAACGATAAGGATTGTTTTGTTGCTGAACTGAAAAGTGCTGCTGCTTTTGGGCGAATTGGTTGTTAGGCTGTTTTCCTTGGTTTCGCTAACAGGCAGATCGATGGTAAAGGTAGTACCTTTGTTTTGTTCAGAATCTATGCGCACTGAGCCTCCCATTATTTGAGCAAACTGTTGTACAATGCTAAGGCCCAAGCCTGTGCCTGGGTAAAGCTTTTTCGAACCTTCATTTAATTTAATAAATCGTTTGAATATCTGTGATTTGCTTTCTTCGGGGATGCCAATGCCTGTGTCGCTGACAAATAGCTGTAAGTTTGCCTGCCCTTCTCCTTCCGAATCAATTGAGAATCCCATGGTTATGCTGCCTTCTTCGGTAAACTTCAAGGCATTGTCAACCAGATTAATCAGGATTTGGCGTAGTTTACGTGCATCTGTTGTACACACCACATCTTTGTCCGGGATGCTGAAAAGCAAATCAATATGCCCTTTATTACGTCTGTTCTTGAGTCCTTTATAGGTTTGATAAACATCAACAAACAGCTCGGAGACATTTGTTGGTTGTTGGTTCAGTTTCATCTGACCGGATTCGATGCGCGCCAAATCAATGATGTCATCAATAAGTGCCAATAAAGCATTTCCATTATCATAAACCAACTTGATATAAGTTTGCTTTTCTTCCCTTGTCAGCTCTTCATCATCAAGCAAATCACTGAATCCAATAATTGCATTCAGTGGTGTTCTTATTTCGTGCGACATATTGGACAGGAATGCTGTTTTCAGGCGGTCCGATTCTTCGGCCTTGTGCAGTGCCTTGCCCAGGTTTTCTTCAGCAATCTTGCGATCGGTAATATCCCTGCCAAGCATAATCAGTCCTTTGCGGCTACCATCCTCGTTGAATAGCGGCACGTTTATCACGTCATAGGTCTTGGTTTTTCCATCAGGGGCATTGATATGTTCATCTTGTCTGGTAATGCAGCCTTTTTGCCAGGTGAAGGCAGCTGATTTGTGGTAGTTGACAAAAACATTTTGAAAGAATGGCTTATTGACTGAGATTTCCATGTCGGTTTGCATAAAAAAATCGTCCCGACCCAAATCAAAAAGCTGCAAAATAGTTTCGTTCGCCTCTATCCATCTTCCAGAGCCGTCTTTCAGGCATATAATATCCGGTGTGGCATTGATAAGCGTTCTGAGGGTTTCTTCTTTTTCGGCCAATGCCTTGTTGGTTGCGTTCAGGTTTTGGCGCGAAACCCTGATGGTTTCATTTTGCTCAACAAGCTTTTCCTTTGTTTTTCGTAGTTTGCGATTGGTTTTGAAAAACAGGATAAACAAAACTAAAAAAACAAAGGCGGCAGTCAGGCTCAGGTGAAATGCCAGTTTTTGCAATCTGTTTTTTAACTGTTGCTCCTCCAGTATTTTTTCCTGTAGCCTGTTTTCGAATTGCAATTTCTCAATTTCTTGCAGCTTGTTCTCCAAATCAAACCTTGCCTGCAGGTTTTTTGTTGCTGCTGAATCGTGCAAGCTTCTGACAGAATTGTACAAGTTGTTGTAATCCATCAAATAAGCCAAGGCCTTTTGATAATCACCCAAAGCATTATATGATTCAAAAATATTATGTGTAGCCAATAATTTCAGGTTGTTATTGCTTGTTGACTCACTTACAACCACTGCTTTGTTAAATGATTCAATGGCATTTTTAAAATTCCCCTTTTGAAAGTAAACCTCCCCTATTCCGTTGAAGGTTTCGCCACTGCTTATGCCGATTTCATCATAATAAGCCATCGCCCTTTCAAAGAAAACCAAGGCACTATCAGGGGTGTTTTGCTTGAGGTAAATATTTCCAATATTGTGCAGCGAGTTGGCGATACCCATTGGGTTGTTGAGGGTTTTCCCAATAGTAACACAATCATTAAAAACAGCCAAAGCCTGTGCGTTTTCGTTTGTTTCCATATAAATCAACCCAATATTGTTCAGGGTAGTCAACATCCCTGCGTTGTCATCTTGTTTTATGGCAATGATATAGGCTTCGTTGAAATGTTTAAGTGCCTGATTAAATGCTTTCAAATCGTAATATAAAGCACCAATATTGTTGAGGGTGTTACCAATTCCGACACTGTCGTTGATAAGGCGCTTTATTTCGAGTGATTTCAGATAAAGTTGAACGGCCTCAATTTGTCTGCCTATATCGCTGTTGAGCACACCCAAATTATTATACACATTGGCCATTTCAATTGAATCGGGCAATTGCTGATAATGCACGAGAGCTGTGTCAAAATAGAGAAAAGCCGCTTCAAAACTATCGTTGTAATAGTTGACAATGCCATACTGTTTGTATGCATCAGCCAACAACTTTTGATCTTGCCCATTTTTTGCCTTTTCAAGCGCAACCTGCCCCAGTTCGTCTGCTTTTTGCACCGATTTGTTTAAATAAATCTTTGATAAAACAAGGTAATCGTTTGCCGATTCGGCTGATTCCTTCATCATAGTAAGGCTATCCTGCCCTTGGGCAGCAAACAAAAAAAATGGATCAATCAACATCCAAAATAAAAGCAAACCCGATACCAATCTCATTTTCATATCAAATCCATTTATCGATTTCTACCAAGCTGATTTTCAGCAGCTATATTACACATATACTCGTAATCAGGAATTTGGTTCAAAACACCATAAGCTGACAAGGTTTTATCCCGCTGAAAACAGTACAGTTTTTTACCATTGGTGATGATCAAAAAATCGACATGCAATTTCATGTTGTAATTCACGACCTGTTCGAGTGTTTGCGGGTTTAGTTGAATGTGGGCTGCCTTGCATTCAACAATCAACAATGGATTACCCGAACGCGAAAAAACAACGATGTCGCACCTCTTGCTAAGTTGATTCACGCTGATGGCATACTCCACAGCCATGAGGCCCAAGGGGATTCCCTTTTTTTGCACAAGAAAGTGCATCATTTGTTGCCGCACCTCTTCTTCCGGTGTAAGTACAACATATTTTTTACGTACCGGATCGAATACCTCGTCTTTTCCCTTTTGTTGACGTGTATTAAACCATTTCACTGCATTAGGCAATTCGGGCATCCTTTTTTGGTTAAGAACTTGTAAAGGTAAACAGAATGACTAAATTCACTACATTTGTAACATAAATTTCTCATCCATGAAAGATAAAGATGCCATTGTAGCCAACTGGCTTCCCCGCTATACCGGTCAAGCATTAGAAGATTTTGGCAAGTATATATTATTAACCAATTTTAACCAATACCTCGAACTGTTTGCTAAATGGAACAATGTGCCCATTATTGGTCAGGAAAACCCAATGCCCTGTGCCACATCGGGTGATATTACCATTATCAATTTCAGTATGGGCAGCGCCAATGCTGCTACCATAATGGACTTATTGGGTGCAGTAAAACCCAAAGCGGTACTTTTTCTCGGAAAGTGTGGTGGTTTAAAATCAAAAAACAGTGTAGGTGATTTTATCTTGCCTATTGCAGCCATCCGGGGTGAAGGAACATCAAATGATTACCTGCCCGAAGAGGTGCCAGCTCTGCCTGCTTTCAGCCTTCAAAAAGCCATCAGCACCAGTATCCGCGATCATGGCCGCGACTATTGGACAGGTACCGTTTACACAACCAACAGGCGCGTTTGGGAGCACGATGATGAATTTAAAGATTATCTGATCGGCACACATAGTATGGCTGTAGATATGGAAACCGCCACCATTTTTGTGGTTGGTTTTGCCAACGAAATACCCACCGGAGCACTGCTGCTGGTATCGGACCAGCCCATGTTGCCCGAAGGCATAAAAACATCCGAAAGTGATAAAAAAGTGAATCAGCAATTTGTGGCCGACCACCTGAAAATTGGTATTGACTCACTGCAACAACTCATCAATCAGGGCTTGACAGTAAAGCACCTTCGCTTTTAAACAAGTTAAAAAGGCGCAAGCACCTTTGGCAAGCAAAGTATAAATTGATTCTATCAAACTGTAAATCATCCACAAGCCGAACAAGTGACTTTTGAGCAGATAATAACCGACATTCGTAACAAGGTTTATTATCCCATTTATTTCCTGATGGGTGACGAGCCTTATTTTATAGATGTAATCACCGATTTACTTGATGATACGGTGCTTGAAGAAGACTATAAGGCATTCAACAGCACCGTTGTTTATGGGCGCGACGTGGACGCTGCGGCCATTATCAACCAGGCCAAAAGCTATCCCATGTCGGGCAACTACCAATTGCTAATCGTAAAGGAAGCACAAGACGTAAAAGACATTGATAAACTGGAGCTTTACCTGAACAATCCCCTCAAAAGCACCATTTTGGTTGTCAATTACAAATACAAGAAACTTGACAACCGAAAAACACTGCCCAAGCTGATCAAGGCCAAGGGCGTGCTTTTTGAATCAAAAAAACTATACGACAACAACATCCCCGACTGGATAGTCAAATACCTGAAGCAAAAACAATTTGCCATTACACCCAAGGCCTGCCAGATGCTTGCCGACTATTTGGGCAACGACCTGCACAAGGTCAGAAACGAACTGGAAAAACTAATCATCGGCCTGCCACCTCAGGCCACCATCAATGACGAACTGGTGGAGCGCAACATCGGTATTTCAAAGGATTTTAATGTGTTTGAGCTACAGAAAGCCATTGCCCAGCGCGATGTAGTAAAAGCCAATCGCATCATTAATTATTTTGGCGACAACAGCAAGGACAACCCCTTGCTCATGGTCGTGATATTGCTTTTCGGTTATTTTTCAAAAGTTCTGAAATACCATACAACCCTTGACAAATCGAGGAAAAACCTGGCCATAGTATTGGGTGTAAATCCCTTCTTTGTAAGCGATTACCAGGACGCAGGGAAGAATTATCCAATAAGCAAAGTACTCGAAATCATCAGTATCCTGCGTGAGTACGACCTAAAGGCAAAGGGGGTTGGCAATCAATCAGCGGATGACAGCGAACTTTACAAAGAAATGCTTTATAGAATTTTACACTGAGTTGTATTTCAACTATTTGTCGAAACAGACTGCTACCACCCCTTATTCACGATGAAAATGAACAGCACCAGCCTGTGCGGTGGGCATCAGCAGCATATCATTTACGTTGACATGGGCAGGCAGGTTGGCTGCAAACCAGATGGCCTCAGCCACATCTGCACCGCTTAGGGGCTTAAAACCTTTATATACGCCTTTGGCTTTTTCAAAATCACCTTTGAAACGTACCAGCGAAAACTCAGTATCAGCTGCACCGGGAGCAATCTGCGTTACCTTTATCCCATGGGGCAACAGATCGATTCGCATACTTTTTGTTAGCCCATCAACAGCAAATTTGGTGGCCGAGTAAACATTGCCTCCCGGATAGGCTTCCTTGCCGGCAACAGAACCAATATTGACAATATGGCCTTTTCCGGCAGCTATCATAAAGGGCATTACAGCCTTTGAAACATATAAAATCCCTTTGATATTGGTGTCGATCATTCTTTCCCAATCATCGAGCACACCATGTTGAATCAATTCCAGACCAACGGCCAGGCCGGCATTGTTTACCAGCAGGTCAGGTGTACACTTGCACTCTTTCAAAAATTTACTGATTGCATCAATGCATTTTTGCTGGCGGACATCAACAGTCAAAATGGATACTTTAATTTTATGTAGCTCTTCGAGCGTAGCCTTGATTGACTTGAGCTTTTCGTGA